>CBDUCW010000014.1:0-15850 GCA_965365745.1 uncultured Trueperaceae bacterium | reverse complement strand
GGGCCGAGGCGGGCGAAGTCGCTGCCAAGGAGGCGCAGGCCCACCGAGCTCACCACGCCGTCGAGGCCGAAGCTGGCGACCCCCGGCTCGAAGGAGGCCGAGATCCTCCCCCACATCGAGAAGTACGAGAAGGAAGCGCGCGACACCAAGCTCGGCCCCGAGAAGATCACCCGCGACATCCCCGGTCTCTCCGAAGCCGCGCTGCGCGACCTCGACGAGGACGGCGTGGTGCGCATCGGCGCCGAGGTGAAGCAGGGCGACATCCTCGTCGGCCACACCAGCTTCAAGGGCGAGAAGGACCCCACGCCGGAGGAGCGCCTGCTGCGCTCGATCTTCGGCGAGAAGGCGCGCGAAGTGAAGGACACCTCGCTGCGCGTCCCGCCCGGCGACGGTGGCATCGTGCTCCGCACGGTCCGTTTCCGCCGCGGCGAGCCCGGCGTCGAGCTCAAGCCCGGCGTTCAGGAGATGGTGCGCGTCTACCTGGCGCAGAAGCGCCGCCTGATCGAAGGCGACAAGCTCGCCAACCGGCACGGGAACAAGGGCGTGGTCGCCAAGATCCTGCCCCCCGAAGACATGCCCTACCTCGACGACGGCACCGCCGTCGACCTCGTGTTCAACCCGCTGGGCGTGCCCTCGCGCATGAACCTCGGCCAGATCCTCGAGACGCACCTCGGCCTCGCCGCCTACAAGCACGGCGTCAGCTACGTGACGCCCGTCTTCGACGGCGCCCACGAGGACGAGATCAAGGACCTGCTCGAGTCGGCCGCCCGCGACGAGATCGTCGCCAACGCCGACGCCGGCTACGAAGCCGACCGCCGCGAGCTCGAGGTCATCCGTCGCGCCGGCAAGCTCGGCATCATCGACGACGAACTCGACACCGAAGAGGCGCAGGTCGCGCTGGCCCGCGCCGGCAAGTCGGTGCTCTTCGACGGCCGCACCGGCGAGGCGATCGACGCCCCGATCGTGGTCGGAATCATGTACGTGATGAAGCTCTACCACATGGTCGAAGACAAGATGCACGCCCGCTCGACCGGCCCCTACAGCCTGATCACGCAGCAGCCGCTCGGCGGCAAGGCCCAGTTCGGCGGTCAGCGCCTGGGCGAGATGGAGTGCTGGGCGCTGCAGGCGCACGGCGCGGCCTACACGCTGCAAGAAATGCTCACGATCAAATCCGATGACATCGATGGCCGAAACGCGGCCTACGAAGCGATCGTCAAGGGCGACGACGTCCTCGAGCCGACGATCCCCGAGTCGTTCAAGGTGCTCGTCAAGGAGCTCCACTCGCTCGGACTCGACGTCAAGGTTCTCGACAGCGACGACTCGCCGGTCACCATCTTCGATGAGACCGGACGGTCCTGGTAAGCCCCGAGGAGGCACGGCATCGAATGAAAGAGATGCGCGAATTCAAGAAAGTCCAGATCGGGATCGCCTCTCCGGAGCAGATCCGCGGCTGGAGCTACGGGGAGATCACCAAACCCGAGACGATCAACTACCGAACCCTCAAGCCGGAGCGCGACGGTCTGTTCGACGAGCGCGTGTTCGGACCCGAGCGCGACTGGGAGTGCAGCTGCGGCAAGTACCGCGGGCAGCGCTTCTCGGGCAAGACCTGCGAGCGCTGCGGCGTCGAGGTCACCAAGTCCACCGTGCGGCGCTACCGCATGGGCCACATCGAGCTCGCCACCGCCTGCACCCACATCTGGTACGTCAAGGACATCCCGAGCAAGATCGGGTCGCTCCTGAATCTGTCGACCAGCCAGCTCGAGCAGGTGCTCTACTTCGCCAAGTACAGCGTCACCGACCCGATGGGCGCCCAGCTCGACGGCCGGCCGCTGCGCCGCGGCGATCTGCTCAGCGACGAGGAGTACCGCCAGCTGCGCTACGGCCAGCAGGAGACCTACAGCGTCTCCCAGGGCGAGGACGCCGTCGTCGGCGACGGCGAGGCGGTCGAGGTGGGGCAGTCGCTCGCCAAGGGCGTCAAGAGCAAGATCGCGGGGATCGCGCAGTACCGCTTCCCCCGCAAGATGACCATCGACTACCGCGAGTCGCGTGACGCGCGCTTGCTGCTGCCGAAGGGGAGCCTCATCGAAGAGGAGACCTACAGCGGCGGGCAGCCGATCGCCGAACTCAGCGCCGACATGAGCCTGGTCTCGGAAGAAGAGGGCGTCGTCGAGCTGCTGCCGATCGGCGCAGACGGCGGCATCCTGATGATCCGCGACATCGACGAGGACGCCATCAGCGCGACCTACCTGCTCCCGGCCGGCATGGAGATCGTCGCCGGCGACGGGGAGTTCGTCGAGGAGGGCCAGGAGCTCGCCAAGGCGGCCGAGGGCACGACGCTGTCGCTGCCGAAGGCGGCCAGCGCCACCCTGCGCGCCTCGAACGACAAGAAGAGCGGCACCACCGCCACCCTGAAGGTCGAGTGGGCCCGCACCGAGCAGTTCGAGATCAACCCGACGATGCACGTCCTGACCGGCGACGGCTCCGAAGTCGAAGCCGGCGAGAAGGTGGTCGGCGCGATCGACGCGGCGCAGGAGATCGTCGCCGCCGCCGACGGGACCGTGCACCTGCACGAGCCCGCGAGCATCATCGTCAGTCGTGCGAGGGTCTACCCGTACGAGGACGAGCCGATCGTCGTCAACGGCGACCGCGTGCTGCCGGGCGACGAACTCGCCGACGAGGGCAAGGTCAAATCCGACATCTCCGGTCGGGTCGAGATCGACCTCGTGCGCCGTCAGGTCCGCATCATCGAGTCCTACGACTTCGAAGCGACCATGGGCGCCCACGCGATCCGCGAACTCCTCTCGACGCTCGACCTCGAAGGACTCGAGGCCGAACTCGTCGAGGAGATGGAGTCGCCGAGCCGCCACAAGCGCGCCAAGGCCCGCAAGCGTCTCGAGATCGTCCGCAGCTTCCTCCACTCGGGCAACGACCCGACGTGGATGGTGCTCGAGGCCGTGCCGATCATGCCGCCCGACCTGCGACCCATGGTCCAGGTCGAAGGCGGACGCTTCGCCACGAGCGACCTCAACGACCTCTACCGGCGTCTGATCAACCGAAACAACCGCCTCAAGAAGCTGATGGCCCAGGGCGCACCCGAGATGATCGTGCGCAACGAGAAGCGCATGCTGCAGGAGGCCGTCGATGCACTGATCGACAACGGCCGCCGCGGAAGCGCCGTCGTGCACCCGGGCAGCGACCGCCCGCTGCGTTCGCTCACCGATCTGCTCGGGGGCAAGCAGGGGCGCTTCCGCCAGAACCTGCTCGGCAAGCGCGTCGACTACTCGGGCCGCTCCGTCATCGTCGTCGGGCCGCAGCTCAAGCTGCACCAGTGCGGCGTTCCGAAGCGCATGGCGCTCGAGCTGTTCAAGCCCTTCCTGTTCAAGAAGCTCGAAGAGCGCGGCATCGTCAGCAACATCAAGAGCGCCCGCAAGATGCTCGAGCGCTACCGCGACACCCGCGACGAGATCTGGGATGCCCTCGAAGAGGTCATCCAGGACCGCGTCGTGCTGCTCAACCGCGCGCCGACGCTTCACCGTCTCGGCATCCAGGCCTTCGAGCCGGTCCTCGTCGAGGGCCAGGCCATCCAGCTCCACCCGCTGATCTGCGAGGCCTTCAACGCCGACTTCGACGGTGACCAGATGGCGATCCACGTGCCGCTCTCGGTGTACGCCCAGGCCGAGGCGCGCCTGCAGATGCTCAGCTCGCACAACCTGCTGAGCCCTGCGCACGGCAACCCCAACGTCCAGGCCAGCCGCGACATCATCCTCGGCCTGTTCGTGCTGACCCAGGTGCACACCGGCCGCCGCGGCATCGGCACGAAGTACAAGAACGCCGAAGCCGCCTACGCCGCCCTCGACAAGGGCAAGATCGACCTCAACTCGATCATCGTGGTCGACGGCAAGGAGACCTCGGTCGGCCGCCTGCGCTACCGCTTCAGCTCGGTCGACGAGGCCCTGCTCGCGGTCGAACGCGGCGAGATCGACATGCAGGACGTCGTCACCGTCAAGATCGACGGCGAACTGATCGAGACCAGCCCGGGCCGCATGTTCTTCATGCGCCTCGTCAAGGAGACGGTCGCCGAGGACGGCATCGAGGTTCCCACTTCGATGATCCGGTACGACACGGCCTTCGAGAAGGGCGCTCTGCGCGACCTCGTCACCGAATCGTTCAAGTTGCTCGGCATCGACCGCACCGCCAAGCTGCTCGACGCGCTCAAGCAGTACGGCTTCGAGCTCTCCACCACCAGCGGCATCACCATCGGCATCGACGACGTGTCGATCCCGGCCAAGAAGGCGGAGCTGCTGCAGGAGGCCGAGGAGAAGCTCGGCAAGATCACCGCCGCCTTCCAGCGCGGCTTCGTCACCGAGGCCGAGCGTCGCCAACAGGTCATCCGCCTGTGGAGCGACACGACGGACGACGTGAAGGAAGCGGTCTTCGAGAACTTCTCGGAGAACATGCCCTTCAACCCGCTGTTCATCATGGCCCAGTCGGGTGCCCGCGGCAATCCGCAGCAGATCCGTCAGCTCGCCGGCATGCGCGGCCTGATGGCCAAGCCGTCGGGCGAGACGATCGAGCTGCCCATCCGCGCGAACTTCCGCGAGGGCCTCGACGTGCTCGAGTACTTCAGCTCGACGCACGGTGCCCGCAAGGGCGGCGCCGACACGGCGCTCCGTACCGCCGACTCCGGCTACCTCACCCGCAAGCTCGTCGACGTGGCGCACGAACTCGTGATCCGCGAGGACGACTGCGGCACCGCCGACTTCATGCGCGTGGCGCTCTACGCCAAGGATGGGCGCGCCCGCCCCAAGAGCCACCTCGAGATGTCCCTCTACGGACGTCCGCTCGCCCTCGACTTCGAGATCGGCGACGTGCACTACGAGGCCGGCTACACGCTGATGAAGGAAGACGTGGACGCCATCGCCGCCCACGTGGCCGATCACCCCGAGATCCGCGAGCTCTACGTCCGCAGCCCGCTCACCTGCCAGACCCGCGCCGGCGTCTGCCGCGCCTGCTACGGCCTCGACATGTCGACGATGCGCAAGGTCGGCCTCGGCGAGGCGGTGGGCGTCATCGCCGCCGAGTCGATCGGCGAACCGGGCACGCAGCTGACGATGCGCACCTTCCACACCGGCGGCATCGCCACCGGCGGCGACATCACGCAGGGTCTCCCGCGCGTGATCGAGCTCGTCGAGGCGCGCAAGCCGAAGGTGAAGGCCGTGATCTCGGAACTCGACGGCATCGTGTCGATCGAGGACAACGAGAGCGAGGAGCGCATCAAGCTCACCGTGACGTCCGAGGACGGCGAGTTCTCGAAGACGCACCGGCTCGATCGCAACGTGCGCGTGCTCGTCCGCGAGGGCGACGCCGTCGAGGCGGGGCAGCAGCTCACCCGCGGCTCGATCAACCCGCACGACCTGCTCGAGGCCCAGGGCCCCGACGCCGTGCAGGAGTACCTCGTCGACGAGGTCCAGCGCGTGTACCGCGGCCAGGGCGTGAGCGTGCACGACAAGCACCTCGAAGTGATCGTGCGCCAGATGCTCAAGTACGTCGAGATCCTCGAATCCGGCGACAGCGATTTCCTCGAAGGTCAGACCGTCGAGCGTTTCGACGTCGAGGAGGTCAACAACCAGCTCCTCGACGACGGCAAGGCGCCCGCGAGCTGGAAGCCGGTGCTGCTCGGCATCACCAAGGCCAGCCTCTCGACCAAGAGCTGGCTCTCGGCCGCGAGCTTCCAGCACACCACCCACGTGCTCACCGAAGCCGCCGTGTCGGGCAAGGCGGACAGCCTGGTCGGCCTCAAGGAGAACGTCATCCTGGGCCGCCTGATCCCCGCCGGCACCGGACTCGAAGCGATTCGCCAGGTGCAGGTCGCCGACGAGAACCTGCTCGCCAAGCGCGAGGCCGCCGCACCGGCCGCCGCCGCGACCGCGCGCAGCGGTGCCGAGGAGGGCGCACGCCCCAAGGCCTGAGCCTCGAAACCCCCCGTCTTCCCTCGCGAGGGGCCGGTCCGTCCGGCCCCTCGCGTCGGCGTGGGGTTCGGCGCCGAGGCCCGTGTCGAGCCCGGGCCGGCACGCCCCGGCGCCGCCGGAAGCCGTGGCGCCGGGGCGGCAGCCGAGGTGGGGCGCCGCGACGGTCGGTAGAGTGCCTCCGTGCCCACCGATCCCCCGGCCTCCGCGCCCCGGCCCACCACCGCTCGGCCCGACGTGGCCCCGCCCCTGCGGGCGCCCGGCGGCACCGCCTGGGTCGCCTTCGACCCCGGCCGGCGCATCGGCGTCGCCTGGGTCGATGCCGCCGGCGAGCTGCTGGCCCACGCGATCGTCGAGGCGTCGCAGCTCGGCGAGCTGCCGCTCCCGGACGGGGCCGGGGTGCTGATCGGCGACGGAACCGGAAGCGTCGAGCTGGATCGCGCCCTGCGGGCCCTGGGGGGCGAGCCGCGTCGCGTCGACGAGACCGGAACCTCGCTGGTCGGCCGACGCCTGTACTTCGCGCGCAACCCGGCGACCGGATGGCGGCGTCTGCTCCCCTCGGGGCTTCGCACGCCGCCGGTTCCGGTCGACGACTACGCGGCGTGGGCGATCGCCCGGCGGCACCTCGGGATCGGCGACCGCGAGATCCCGGGTCCGCGCTAGCCTCGCCGCACACGAACGAGCGCCGTCCACCGGACGGCGCTCGCAGCGTTTCGGGGAATCGGGGTGGCTAGTTCAGCCCGTCCTGCTCGCCGATCTCCATCATGGCGCTGGCATCGGCCTGGCTGATGTCGAGGACCGCGCTGATCTCGCCGGCGAGCAGGCGCAGCGCGCGGCGATAGGCCTGCCGGTCGAGGTCCGGGAGGCCGCGCTCGAGGTCCCAGCGACGCAGTTCGGACGCCAGCGTGGCGATCTGGTACGGGTCGCCGGAGGTCAGGATGTCGGTGACCTTCCGGTGGCGCGCCGCCCACTGCTTGGGCAGGTTGATGCGCCCGTTCTCGAGGCGCTCGAGCACGCTCTTGACCTCGTCGTTGGTGAGCGCGGCGCGGAGGCCGGCCTCGTGGGGCGCGCCGACGGGCACGAAGGCGCGCGACGTGCCGTTGGGAAATTCCACCTGGTAGTACTGATGGTCCGACCCGGCGACCGTGCGCGTCGTGGTGCCGGCGACGATGCCGACGCCGTAGGGGGGCAGTACGACCTGGTCGCCATCCTGGAACTGCTTCGAGACGTCTTTCAACGAGCGCTCCCTTCGAAGGCACCCCACGACAGAACCACCGCGGTCACGGTGCGGTGGCGAGTGGAGGGTGCGGGTTGTGGGGTGGGCGATGTGCCGCGAGCCGGGCTCGCGCGAAGCCACGAGGCGAGTGCACGAACACGGGCACGATCACGCCCCGGAGTGTACCAGAAATCGTGAGACTTCGCACGCGCCCGCGGCCCGGAGCGCGGTACCCTCCGCGGCTCAGCGCGCCCCCGGCCGCGACCGGACCGTGACGGCCACGCCGACCAAGGCGACGGCCGCGCCGGCCAGGCTGAGGGCCGTCGGGACCTCGCCGAAGACCGCCAGGGCCAGCAGGGCCGCGCCCACCGGCTCGAGCAGGGTGGTGGTGGCGACGGCGGTCGGATCGAGCCGCGAGATGGCGAAGTTGATGCCGGTGTGCCCGATCAGCTGGGGGACCAGCGCGAGCAGGGCGATCCAGCCCCACGTCGCCGCGTCGTAGCCCAGGTAGGCCTGTCCGAGCAGCGCCGGGAGCGGCAGCAGCACCAACGCGGCGGTGCCGTAGGCCACGCCGATGTAGGCGTCGATGCCGACCCCAGCCCGCTGCACCGAGCGGCCGAGGAGCATGTAGCCGGCGACGAACACGGCGCCGACGAGCGCCAGGGCGTCGCCGAGCAACGGCCGAGGATCGGGGACCGTCGCGCCGCCCCCGGCGGCGTCGCCGATGCCGATCAGGGCCCCGCCGAGGATGGCGATCGCCGCGCCGACGAGCACGCCGCGGGTAGGGCGGGTGCGCGACACGAACCAGCCGAGCAGCGCGACCCACAGCGGCGTCGTGGTCA
Organism: uncultured Trueperaceae bacterium; assembly: GCA_965365745.1. Lineage (GTDB taxonomy): Bacteria > Deinococcota > Deinococci > Deinococcales > Trueperaceae > CBDUCW01. The sequence continues at coordinate 7,826 of CBDUCW010000014.1, read as the reverse complement.
CCAACGTGACCGACGCCGCGACGCTGGTGAACTCCAGCGAGGTGATCCACGTGGCGAAGTGGCCGGCGAGGAGGACGCCGGCGAGCAGCGCCCGCCGGAGGTTCGCGCCGCGGAGCGGCGTGCGGCGGAGGCCCCGCACGGCGATCGGTAGCACGACCACGGTCGCGGCGACCATGCGCCACATGGCCACGACCACGCCCGGGGCCTGCGCCATGCGGATGAAGATCGCCGCCAGGCTGATCGCGACGATCGCAGCCCCCAGCGCGACGAGGGCGCGCACGTCGCGGCGCGCCGCGACGCTCGGACTCGACGACGGCGGAGGGTCGGTAGGCGCGCGCACGGCGGTCATGCTACCCCGCACCCCGGAGCCCGGTTCACGGTTCCTTCGCCCGCGTTCCCCGCACTGGGTTCTCCCTGCCGGGAGGTCGCCGCCGCGTGTGCGCCGAACCTGGAGCCCAGCGCAGCGGGGCGCTGCGGTACCATGACCGCCGTCTTCGTGCCGCACGACCGCCGTGCGCGCCCCGTTCCCGCCGCTGCCGAGGAGGCGAGGCTCCGCTGTGATCCGTTTTCCCGATTCGTTCGTCTGGGGGGCGTCGACGTCCGCCTATCAGATCGAAGGCGCGTGGCAGGCCGACGGCAAGGGCCCGAGCATCTGGGACGCCTTCGTCCACCAGGCAGGCAACGTGGCCAACGGGGACACGGGCGACGTGGCCTGCGACCACTACCACCGCTTCCGCGAGGACGTCGCGCTGCTGCGGGACCTGGGCGCGGCGGCGTACCGCTTCTCGGTGTCGTGGCCCCGGGTCCAGCCCGACGGCGCCGGCACGGTCAACCGCGCCGGCCTGGACTTCTACGAGCGGCTCGTGGACGAACTCCTCGAAGCGGGCGTCGAGCCCTGGGCGTGCCTCTACCACTGGGACCTTCCGCTGGCCCAGCAGGAACGTGGCGGCTGGGTGGAGCGCGACACGGTGGAGCGCTTCGTCGACTACGCCCGGATCGTGGCCGACGCGCTGGGCGATCGCGTCGCGCACGTCGCCATCTTCAACGAGCCGAACGTCGCAGCGGCCCTGGGTCACCTGTTCGGGCTGCACGCGCCGGGGCTTCGCGATCCGCAGGCCTTCGCAGCGGCAACCCACCACTTCAACCTCGCGACGGGGGCGACGGTCGAGGCGCTGCGCTCCTACGGCGGGCTCGAGCTCGGAACCATCCTCTCGCTGCAGCCCGTGCACGCCGTGCGCGACGAGGAGGAGGACCTGCGCATGCGCGACCTCTTCGACGCCGTGTCGAACCGCACCGTGCTCGACCCGATCCTGCGCGGGGCCTACCCCGATCTCGTCGCCGGAATGCTCGAGCCGCACGTTCGGGACGGCGACCTGGACCGCATCGCGCAGCCGCTCGATTGGCTCGGAGTCAATCTCTACACGCGCCAGCGCGTGAAGGCCGACGCGGCCAGCCTGCTCGGCGCGTCGGTGGCCGGACCGCCCGACGGCGCGCCGGCCACCGACATGGGGTGGGAGGTGTACCCCGAGGCGCTGTACGAGCAGCTGCGCGATCTGCACGACAACTACGACGCGCCGCCGCTGTACGTGACCGAGAACGGCGCCGCCTACGACGACGGCCCCGACGCGACCGGCGAGGTGAACGACCGGCGCCGGATCGACTACCTCGCGGGCCACCTCGAGGCGGCCCACCGCGCGCTGGCGGAGGGGGTCGACCTGCGCGGCTACTTCGCCTGGTCGCTGCTCGACAACTTCGAGTGGCACGAAGGCTACGAAAAGCGCTTCGGGATCGTCCACGTCGACTACGACACGCTCGAGCGCACCCCCAAGCGCTCCTTCGCGTGGCTGCAGCGCACGATCGCGAACGGCGGATTCGTAACGGGCTGAGGCGTGGCGGACCGTGCGCGCCGTCGGCTCCGTCAGCGACGCAGGATGGCCACCGCGGCCCAGCCCCAGCCGCCGATCATGAGCGCGCCGCCGATCGGCGCCACCGCACCCAGCCACGGCGTGTCGGTGAGGACGAGCAGGTAGAGGCTCCCCGAGAACACGGCGCTGCCCGCCAGCAGCGCGAGCGCGACGCGGTGGGGGAGACCGAGCGCGAGCAGGGCCAGCGCACCGAGCGCGTGCCACAACTGGTAGCGAACCGCGGTCGCGAAGGTGCCGAGGCGCTCGGGGTCGAGACGGCCCTCGAGCCCGTGCGCCCCGAAGGCCCCGAGCGCGACCGCCAGGCCGGCCCAGAGCGCGGCAACGGCGGCCACCGCCCGCCCGCGGCCGCCGAGGCCTTCGAAGGCGGCGCCCACCCTCGCCGGTCCGCCTCCCTCCGGGTCGGGCCGCCGCGTCGCGTCGGGTGCGGTCACGCCGCGGTCTCCGGACGTCCGTCGCGGATCCGGATCACCGCGTCGGCGTCGGCGGCCAGTCCGGCGTCGTGCGTGACCACGACCACGGTCCGCCCTTCGTCGGCGACCTCGCGGAGCGCCTCCATCACCCGTTCGCCCGACGCGCTGTCGAGCGTGCCGGTGGGCTCGTCGGCGAGCAGCACCTCGGGGTCGTTGGCGAGCGCCCGCGCCAGCGCGACGCGCTGGCGCTCGCCGCCGGACAGCTTCGACGGCACGTGGCTCGCGCGGTGGGCCACCCCGAAGCGCGCCAGGAGCTGCTCGGCGCGCCGGATCCGCTCGCGCCGGGCGACGCCGGCGAGCCCCATCGGAAAGGCGACGTTCGCACGAGCCGACAGCACGGCGATGAGGTTCGAGCTCTGGAACACGAAGCCGAAGCGGTGCAGCCGCAGCTCCGCGCGGCGTGCCTCGCTGAGGGTCGACATCGGCGTGTCGCCGAGCCACACCCGTCCCGAGGTCGGCTCGTCGAAGCCGGCGAGCAGGTTGAGCAGGGTCGACTTCCCCGAGCCGGACGGCCCCACGATCGCCGTGACCGCGCCCGGTGCGAAGCGGTGGTCGAGATCGGCGACCGCCGTGACCGGTCCGGCCGGCGTGGTGTAGATCTTGGCGAGGCGTTCGGCGCGCAGCACGGGCCCCAATCTACCGTCGCGCGGTCCTCGGGATCGTGGCGAGGCCGCGAGCGAGCCCCGGGCGCTGCGGATCGTCAGCGACCGCCCGAGCTCCCCCCACCTCCGCCGCCGCCCCCGCCGCCGGCACTCGAGCCCCCGCTCGATGCGGACGCGGAGGCGCTCGCCAGCGCGCTCGACAGCGAGGTGACGGCGCTCGAGAACGACCCGAGGTCGCCGGTGCTCGCGACCGACGAACCCATCCAGGTGGCCGAACGGGTCAGGGTCGACGGCTCCACGCCGGCCTCGGGAGCCGCCCGCTCCAGCGCCCGGAGGAACTTGGTGGCGACGCCGAGCGCCGCCGCGTACACGAAGTAGCGATCCCACAACTTGTAGAAGTCGAGCGGGGCGTCCTTCATCCGGGTGTAGTCGGTGAGGGTTCGCTGGAAGCCGTTCCAGCCGTAGACGTCGCGGGCCACCTCCGGACGCCACGAGGGCAAGGCCCTGGCAGCGACCACGAGCGCCACTACGGCGGCGCCCGACCCGGCGAGGAAGAGCACCTGGGCGGCTCCCGTGAAGACGAGCCAGGCGAGCAGACCCGAGCCGGCCGTGACCGCGAAGGCACGACCGATCCAGCGCTGGGTTGCGGCCCGACTCGCCTCGCTGACGAGCGGGCCGCCGTAGCGTGCCTCGACCCAGTCGCGCACGTCGCGACTCCACGTCTTCATGAAGGTCGACAGCTTGGCCGTGGCGTGGCGCTTGAACTCGTCGAAGGCGAGGTGGTTCGGATCGTCCTTCGGGAGCTCGTCGATCTCGCCCGCGAACGCAGCACGGAGGAACTCGAGTGCGCTGCCGCCCACGCCAAGCCCGCTCGCGGCGGCGTCGGCGAGGAACTCGAGCACGTCGAGCTCGAAGGGTTCGAGCTGCGAGGTGTCGGCGTCGGGGTGGAGGACCATCTCGAACTTCTTCTCGGTGCCCGCGAACTCCCCGAAGCCGCGGCGCGCGAGGTCCATGATCGTCGCGCGGAAGGCGTCGGACATCCCCGAAGTCTGGAAGTTCTGCATCCGCAGGGCGACCACGGCCGCCGGCGGCAGATCGTTGGGGGGCTCGAAGGGGTACTGCATCTGCGGAAGATCCGGTTCGCGGCCGACCCGGCGGAAGTCGCGCCAGACGCCGCGCACCAGCCACAGGATGCCGGCGAGCGGCAGCAGCCCCCACCACGGCGAGCCGAACACGCGACGAATCACGGCGCTGCGGCGGCTGCGGCTTTCGCGCACGCCGGCGATCTCCGCCTCGTCGCGAAGGAAGTCCTCGAGCCGCTCGCCGCTCCCTCGCACGGAGAACACCGACGGATCCATCAGCCAGCGCACCTCGAGCGGCGTGTTCTCGGGCACGCGGTCGAAGGCCACGCCGAGGCGGCGTCGATCCTCGCTGAGAACGACGCGCGGCGCCTCGGGGTTGGCGTAGCGGTGCACGTAGGCGTCGTACGGCGCCGCCATCGGCCCCGGGGCGGTCACCACGAGGTCGTAGCCGACGATCGGGGGGTGGACCGAGCGCAGGAGGTTCCAGTAGAACTGCACCACGTCGGCGTGCACCTGCACGATGCCCTCGAGGCGGTACCGGAATCGGACGCGGCGTTCCCGCACCCGCACGCCGTCGTCGTGCGCGACGACCACTTCGGTGCCGTTGGGTTGGTCGATGCAGGGCTGGCTGCGGGCCGTCGCAGGCGGGCCCGCGTCCACCGCGCCCGAGCCCCCGAGGAGCGTGAGCGACTCGCCCGGCGCGAGCGGGATGCAGATGAACGCCTCGCCGAAGTCCTCGTTCGTCCACAGGGTCCGCGTGTCGTCGACGACCACCGAGCCGTCGGGCTCGATCGTCACCTCCTGCACGACGTCGCGCCACTCGAAGCGAGCCAGCGCGAAGGGGGCGAGGAGCAGCGCAGCGAGGACGCCGATTCCCACTGCGAGGCGGGCCACCGTGCGCCCGGGAAGCGACCGGGTCTCGAAGGGCGAATCCATAGCGCAGCCTACCCGGTCGCAGACGCTCCGCGGCGGGCGACCTCGGTGCGGGTTGGTTGGAGGAACGCCGTCGCCGGCGTCAGCCGGATCGGGCACGGGAGACGGCCGCGCGCAGGTGCGCGCGGCCGTCCGAGCCCTCCCAGGCTCCTTCCTCTTCCCAAGCCGATTCCCACCGGCTCGCCCGATGGTAGGCGAAGCGCGCCAGCCGGACCGGGGAGTTTTCCACTCCTGCCGGGCGCGGCCCGGTGCGCCCGGCGTGCGCGCGGTGCGGTCGACGGCCCCCGACGACGACCGCACACGATCGCGCCCCGCCGATGGGCGGCGGGGCGCGGGAAGAGAGATGGGAAGGGTGGTGGGAGGGCCACCGCTTGATCCACGACAACCGTACGGGAGGGAGTCTTACAAGCTTCTTACTCGGGCCCGCGGGCCCCGCCCCGGGTCCGCTACTCCCGGCCGACCGCGACCGCGACGGGGATGCGCGCCGCGCGCCAAGCGGGCAGCAATCCCGAGAGCAACCCCATCGCCAGCGCGATCGCGACCGCGAACGCGGTCAGACGCAGCGTCAGCGCAGCGACCTCGAGGCCGATGAGGTCGGTGGAGACGGCGTTCACCGCCACGATGCCGAGGCGCCCGATCGCCACGCCGGCGGCCGCCCCGAGCAGCGACAGCAGCACCGCCTCGAGCAGCACGAGGCCGAACAGGAATCGCGGCTTGGCCCCTACGGCCCGCACGACGCCGAATTCGCGCGTACGCTCCGAAACGCTCATGATCATCGTGTTGGCGACGGCGATCGCGCCGACGATCAGGGCGATGACGCTGATGCCGAGCCGGACCACGTCGGTGATGCGGACGCCCTCTTTCAGCACCGACAAGACGTCGCTGCGCGTCTGCACGCCGAGCTCGGGGTAGGCGCCGCGGATGGCCTCGGCCACGGCGTCGGCCTCGACGGGGTTCGCGAGATCGAGCGCGAAGAAGCTGACCCGGTCCTCGAGGCCGATCGCGCGCTGCAGCGGCCCGAGCGGCACGAGGAAGGCGTTGTCGACCAGGCCGCCGGTCGACGACGCCAGCCCCACGATCGTGAACTGCGCTTCGGGGTTGATGCGTAGCACGTCGCCGATCTCGAGGCTGCTGCGCTCGGCGACGGTGGCGCCGGCCACGGCCACGAACGCGCCGGCGTCGTTCGCGTCCAGCGCTCGGCCCTCGAGCACCTCGAAGCCGGTGTAGACCGATCCCGGGTCGGTGGCCGGCGGCAGGCCCTGGAACAGGAACGAGCGGCTCGGGTCGAAGCTGCCGCGTGCGTAGAACATCAGCGGCGTGGCCGCGACGATGCCGAACTCGTCGGCGCGGGCCTGCAACTCCTCGAGGTACGCGAGGGGGAGCTCGGGCACCGCCGTCACGGAGGTCGCGTCGAAGGGGCCGTAGCTCACCTGGAGGTCGGGCCCGACCGATCCGAGCTGCTGGGTGAACGCCCTGCGGAGCCCCTCGCCGAGGCTGAGGAAGATCACCGTCGAAGCCACCGCCACGGCGATGCCGAGCGCGGTGAGCGTGGTGCGTACCGGACGTCCGAGCAGCGACGCCGTGGCGAGTTGGTTCAGCATCCCGGGCTGCGGCTAGGGCGCGACCACGCGGTCGACGACCTCGCCGGCGCGCCGTCTCCGCGCCGCACGCGCACGCCGCCGGCGTTGCCGGCCCGGACGAACAGCGGCGCCGAGAACACGTAGCGCTCGCCGGCTTGCACGGTGGCGTAGACCAGCGGTTGGCCCTCGCCGCGGGAGCTCGAGGGGTACACCTCGAGCCACGTTTCACCGGTGACCTCGATCTCGATCTGCGCCCCGCTCAGGGTCGCGGACTCGGCTGCGTCGGGCGCTTCCGTGGCTGCGGCGTCGGCGGTGCCGACGGGCGTGAGGACGAGGTCGATGCTGCGGTCGCTGCTCAGGTCGTAGGCCTGCTCGTGCGTCGCGTAGCCGTCGCGCGACACGGTGACCACGCGTTGGGGGCGCGCGGTCACGCGCTCGGCGACGATCGGGGTGCGTCCGGGGAGCACGAAGTTGTCGACCATGACGCGGGCGCCGGGCGGGTCGGTGGTGATCGTCAGCAGGATCTCGGGCGCGGCGGCCGCCAGCGGCTCGGTGCCGGCCGGGCCCGCCTCCGCGCCGGCGCTCGCGCCGTCGTCGGTGGGGTTGGGGACGACCGGAGCGGCCAGCCCCGTCGCCGTGGCGTCGGCGTCCGACCCGGCAGGGGCTGCCGCGTTGGCCGGCGGGCCCGTGTCGACGGCCGGCGGCGCCGTGTCGGCGTCCGGTGCTGCGGCCGGCGCCTCGGCGGTCGGCGAGGCGGGGGTGCGCCCCGCCGTGAAGAGGTTGGCGTTGAAGATCCACACCGCGCCCGCCACGACCGCGGCGAAGACGACGAGGGTGGCGAGCAGCGAGGCCAGGCGACCGAGGTCGATCCCGCGGCGCCCGCCGCCCCTGCCGCTCGGTGCGGCTGGAGGCGATCGGTCGGCGCTGCGCGGACGGGCCCCGCTTCCCGAGGCGGGGGCGCCGGGGCGCTGCGCGCCGGACGTCGAGCCCGCGTCGGCGCCCGGAGCCCGGGTCGGCGTTGGAGCTCGGAACCGGAGCTGGAAGCCGCTAGCCGGGCCCCAGCGTGTCGATGACCTGCGGGTCGCTCCCCTGGGCCGTGACCAAGGCGCTCGAGATGCCCATCCTGTTCCACACCGGATGGGTGATCCGGCTGGGCGAGCTGGACCGCGGCGGCGGCCGATCGTCCGAATCGATGCGGGCGTGCTCCGACGCCTCCGAGGGATCGATGCGCGAC
>CBDUCW010000013.1:0-16305 GCA_965365745.1 uncultured Trueperaceae bacterium | reverse complement strand
ATTTGAACCTCCGACCCCCTCGTCCCGAACGAGGTGCGCTACCAGGCTGCGCTACGCCCCGACGCGAAGAAACAATCTACCCGAGCCCGTCGGGCCAATGCAAGCGCACGGGAACGTGCTCAATCGTCGTCGCGCGACGGGCCGGCGCGCTCGAGGGCGGCGCGGACGACGTCGCTGCCGAACCCACGGCGCGCCAGGAAGGCGTAGGCCTTGGCCCGGTCCTTGCGCGCGTCGCCGCGATCGAAGCGCCAGGCGTGCTTGTCGAGCAGGGCGGCCGCGCGGTCGATCTGGGTGGCGTCGTCCATGTGCTCAAGCGCCGCGTCGATGTCCGTTCCGTCGACCCCCTTCGCCCGCAGGTCGCGGCGCAGGGCGTGCCGCCCCTTGCGACGTTCCCGCCCCCGTACGAAGGCGTCGGCGAAGGCGCGATCGTCGAGGAGTTCGAGCTCGTGGAGCCGGGCCACCACCGCGTCGATGTCGGCCGCCGGCGTCTTCTTGCGCTCGAGCTTGTCGCGTAGCTGCTGCTCGGTGTACATCCGCCGCCCGAGCAGCCACAGGCAGTACGACATCGCGCGCTCGCGATCGTAGGGGTCGCTCCGTGCCATCGGGGCGCGCGGGCTAGCGGAGGATGTCCGCGGGATCGAGGCGGGCGGCGCGGCGCGCGGGCACGAGCCCGGCCAGCGTGCTGGTGACCAGCGAGACGGCGGCGACCCACAGCACGTCCCCCGCCTGCACCGCCATCGGCAGCCGCGTGATGAAGTACAGGTCGCCGGGGAGCGGGAACGGTTGGACCGCGAAGTAGAGGCTCGCACCAAGCCCCAGCGCCACGCCGAGCAGCGTCCCACCGCCGCCGAGGACCAGCCCCTCGAGCGTGAAGACGAGCAGCACCTGCCGCTCCGAGGCCCCGAGGGCCCGCACGATCGCGATCTCTTCGGTCTTCTCGGCCACGGTCACGATCAGGATGTTGGCGATGCCCATCGCTGCGACGAGGACGATCAGGAACACGACCACCGAGATCACCGCCTTCTGCAGCCGCAGCTGATCGACCAGCCCCGAGAAGGTGCGCTCCCAGGTGGTCGGCAGCAGGCCGGTGCGGCCGGCCAGCTCGGGGCCGACGACGGCCGCTAGCTGCGGGTCGGCGAGGCGCACGTGGAAGCCGCTGATCTCGCCCGGGACCCCGAGGTAGGCCTGCAACGCGGGGATGCCCATGTACGAGGTGAGCCCGTCGATCAGCTCGTTGCCAACACGGAACGTGGTGGCCACCTCGAGCGTGGCGCGCTGCTGCCGGATGTTGAGCAGCGTGACGCGGTCGCCGGGGAGCGCGCCGAGCTGCGCGGCGAGCGAGCTGCCGAGCACGATGCCGTCGCCGCGCAGTGCGTCGGCCCGCCGCCGGATCGCGTCCAAGGCGAGTACCTCCGCCTCGCGCTCGGGATCGACGCCGACCACCTGCGTGAAGCCCTGCGCCGCGCGGAGCCCCAGCTCGGCGTCGGCCCGGCGCGCGATCAGCGCCTGGGTCGTGAGCACGGGGGCGGCCGCGACGACGTCGGGGTGCGCTTCGATCGCCTCGAGCAGCGCCGGATCGTCCGCGAAGGTCACCCCGAACTCGCGCGTGGACAGCGAGATGTGCGGCGTCGCCTCGAGCGTGCTCGAGATCAGCTCGTCGACGAAGCCGTTCGTGAGCGACAACGCCACGAGCAACACGGTCACGCCCACCGCGACGCCGAGGGTCGTGAGCGCCGACTGCAGCGGGCGTCGGCGAATGTGCCGCAGGGCGAGGAAGGGGACCAGCGAGCGCATGGCGGCAGTCTACCCACGGGCGCACGGCCCGCCGACGGCCGCGCGGACGCGACCCACAGAGGAGCGCGCCCGCCTCGGGGTGCGAGGCGGGCGTCGACGAGTTATCGATCGGGGGTGGCGAGCGAGCCGCTCGCCGGGGCTGTGTTCAGCGAGCCGCCATCAGCTGCGGGGTCCCGTCGAACTCGCCGCCGGAGGCCAGCGCCTCGTCGAGCAGCGGGCCCTCGTGGCCGTAGCGGACGACTTCGACGCCGACGCTGCGGACACCCCAGTTCACAGCACTGGCGTAGTCGCCGAACCACACGTCGATCTGCTGCCGCTTGCGGCGGTGCATGGTGTCTTCGACGATGAAGTAGCCCTGGCTGTCGAGCAGCGACTGGTAGCTGCCGGCGCCGCGGCCGTTGTAGAAGTTGCCCAGATCGGTCAAGCGCACCAGCGAGCCGTAGGGGAGCGCGTCGGACAGCAGGTCGCGGCTGACGGCCACGATGCCGAAGCGGGTCCGGGTGCCCGTGGCGGTGATCTCGGGGGTGCTGTCGGTCTGGCTGGCGAGCGAGTTGTACCCGGTCGCACGCACCACGAAACGCGGCGTGCCCTCGGGCCCGGCAAGCGTCGGAATCGACGTCTCGAGGTCGGCCCGCGGGGCGTCGAGGATGTCGAGGGTGGGGGAGATGGCCAGCGGGACCCGCTCGCTCGTTGCGCGGGGTTGGCTGAAGCCGGTGATCAACGCGGCCAGAAACAGACCGACCGCGACAAGGGTTGTGCTCACGCGAAGCGCCATGGAGGCACCTCCTCGGGGAGAACGTTGCGAGCCCTGTCTCCAGAAGCTCAATCCGTACTCTACACGGCGTTCCCGAACCTCATGTGAACATAGCGCACATGCTTGCTTTTGTGCGTCCCTGACGACGTTTCCAAGCGCATCAGGGGCACCCGGGGTGGCGGCGGCGCCGGTCGGGACGGCAGCGGGGACCCGTCGACGCCCCGGGTATCCTGCCCGCATGTCCGACGATTCCGGCCCGCCCTCCGGGCCGCCCCCAGCGCCCGCCACCGCTCGATCGACGCCCGCTCCGGCCGCTCCGGTGCACCCGGAGCGCGGGGTGGCCTTCGACCTGCTGGCCTCCAGCGGCGCGGCGCGGCGCGGTCGGCTGCGCACGGCGCACGGCAGCCTCGAAACCCCCGCCTTCGTGGCGGTGGGCACGCAGGCGACGGTCAAAGCCGTACCGCCGGCATCGGCTGCCCGCGCCGGCACGCAGGTGCTGTTCGCGAACACCTACCACCTCTACCTGCGGCCGGGCGAGGAGGTCGTGGCGAAGCACGGCGGCCTGCACCGGTTCATGAACTGGCAGCGACCGATCATGACCGACTCCGGGGGATTCCAGATGTTCTCCTTGGGCGCGTCGATCGAACACGGCGGCGGGAAGGTCGCGAACATCTTCCCGGGCGAGGATCGCGCGCAGACCTCGGGGCTCCGCAGTACGGCCCGCGAAGGCGAGGGGATGGTCGAGGTCGAGGACGAGCGGGTGGTCTTCACCAGCCACATCGACGGATCGACCCACGTCTTCACGCCCGAGACGAGCATCGACATCCAGCGGGCGCTCGGCGCCGACATCGTGCTCGCCTTCGACGAGTGCACGAGCCCCCTGCACGACCTCGACTACACGCGCGCATCGGCCGAGCGCACGCACCGCTGGGCCCAGCGCTGCCTCGATCGCTTCGCGGCCACGCCGGCACGGCACGGGTACCCGCAGGCGCTCTACGGCATCGTGCAAGGGGGCGCGTTCGAGGAGCTGCGCAAGCACAGCGCAGACGTCATCGGATCGATGGACTTCGAAGGCTTCGCGGTCGGCGGCAACCTGGGATCCACGCACGAGGACATGCACCGCGTGCTCGAGTGGACCACGCCGCGCCTCCCCCCCGAACGCCCCCGGCACCTGCTCGGGATCGGCGACGTGCCGGGCATCTTCGCCTCCGTCGCCCGCGGCATCGACACCTTCGACTGCGTCGCGCCGACCCGCAACGCGCGCAACGGCGGCGCGCTCGTGCGCTGGGACTTCGCGGGCGCGGGCGACGACCCGTCCGACCGGCACCCGGTCGCGAACTTCCGGCTCAACCTGCGCAACGCCCGCTTCGCCGACGACCCCCGCCCCATCGAACCCGGCTGCGACTGCGAGGCCTGCACCGCGTACTCCCGGGCCTACGTCCGCCACCTGCTCAAGGCCAACGAGCAGCTCGGCCCGTACCTCGTCAGCGTGCACAATCTCCGCTTCATGGCCCGGCTCATGGCGGAGATTCGCGACGCGATCGAAGGCGATCGCTTCGCGGCCACCATGCGCGACTGGCTCGCACCCACGGCCGCCGAGCCCGGGTCCTGAGACCCTGCGCCGGCGCTTCGCGGGGCCCGGCGGTTGCGAGGCCCCGGCCCCCCGCCGGCTAGAAGTTCTTGTCGATCAGGTCGATGACCGTGCCGTCCTGGGTGACGTAGCGAACGACGCCCACCGACGGCACGAAGAAGAGATCGATGGCGGTATCGGCGCCGCTGTCGGTCAGCGTCCGCTGGCGGATCTGCAGCGCGTTGAACGTGCCCGCCCCGGTGCGCACGCCTCGGATGGCCACCACTTCGGACACGAGCGTGATCCGGATGCCGCGCACCTCGGTCGTCGATCGCCACAGGTCGCCGACCGCGAGCGGCGCCGCGGCGTAGACCTGCAGCGGCGGGGTGTAGGTCACGGCGCTTCCGCCGCTCGCCGTGCCGACGCTGATCACGCCGCCGTCGGCCGGGAAGCGGAGGTAGTCCTCCGAGATCGGTTGGCCGTCGAGGAAGTGGGTCAGCACGACCGCGGGGCCGTCGCCGAGATCGCGCGTGCCCGAGAAGGTCTGCGTTTCGCCGTTCGAGTAGGTCCAGCTGAGCCCGATCTGCTGCGGGAAGTAGGCGCTCTGGGCGGCCGCCACGCCGAGCAGCAGGGCCACGGCAAGGGCCGCACCGAGGGCCAGGAGGCGTGGAGCCGGGGGGCGACGGAGATGCGCGGTGCGGCGCGCACGGGTGTGCGTCACGCGTCGTCCTCGCTGAGCTCGTGGGCCCGTTCGGACGCCTCTTCGACCGCGCGGATCAAGGCGTAGCGCAGCCCTTCGGCCTCGAGCGCGCGCACGCCGGCGATCGCGGTGCCGCCCGCGCTGGCGACCTCGTCCTTGAGGTCGGCGGGAGGGGAGGTCTCGAGCAGATCGGCCGTCGCGCGCAGCACCTCGACGGCCAGGCGCTGGGCCACGGTGCGGTTGAACCCGACGCGAACGCCGCCGTCGGCCAGGGCTTCGGCGACGAGCGACACGAAGGCCGGCCCCGAGCCCGCCAGCCCCGTGAACGGGTCGAACAGCCGCTCGGGCAGATCGACGACCGTGCCGACGGCCTCGAACAGTTCGCGCGCCATCGCCCGGTCGGCCGGCGTCGCCTCGGGCAGAGCCGACAGCGCCGTCGTGGACCGGCCGACCCGAGCCCCGAGGTTCGGCATGGCGCGCACCACCCGCGGGCTGCCGACGCGGCGCGCCACGGTGGACGCCGGCACGCCGGCCATCAGCGAGATGAAGGCTGCGCTGCGCCGCGCGATGAGCGGGGCCACGTCGGGGAAGGACTGCGGCTTGACCGCGACCAGCACCCGGTCGGCGCGGTGCACGCCGTCGTCGTCGAGCCCCGCCACGCCGAAGCGGTCGGCGAGTTGGTCGCGCCGCGCCGGATCCGGGTGGTAGATCCCCACGTCGGACGCGGCCACCACGCCCGCTTCGAGCGCGCCGGTGAGCACGGCGCCGCCCATCTTGCCGGCTCCGACGAGGGCGAGTTTCATCGCGCTTCCGCGGACGTGGGAACGGCCGCGGGGGACGGACGAAGGCGCCGACTCGGGCGGCACCGAGCCGAGCGGCGGGCGCGAACGAGCGTGGGCGTGCGGCGCATGGACATCGGGGACATTGTAAACGCGCTCAGGACGGGCGCCGTTCGAAAACGCTTACACCGACGCGCGCCGCCCACCGGGCGAGCCACGTGGCACCGACGAGCGCGCCGACGCCGTCCGCGGCGAGGTCGGCGAGGGACGGAGTGCGGGCGGGCACGAAGGCCTGATGGATCTCGTCGGTCGCGCCGTAGACGGTCGCCGCGACGATCGCCGCCACCGGGCCGAGGCCGGCGCCCCGCAGCCACAACGCCAGTCCGGCGTAGAGGACCGCGTGGGCGAGCAGGTCGGCGCCGGGCAGGTCGATCCAGCCGGCGCCCACCGGCTCCGACTGCGACGACAGCGCGAAGATCATCGCCGCCCAGGCGAAGGCGGCGATGCTGGAGCCGACGCGGACGGCGCGCGGCTGTGCCCGTGCCCGGCTCACGCCGGTTCGACGCCGTCCGGCCGCGGCCGTCCGTCGGCCCCGCGCTCCGCAGGCGCGTCGGGAGCTTCGGATCCGGCCGCGGGCGGAGCGGCGGGTTCGACGAGCTCGAGCAGGGTCCCCTCGCCCCACGCCGGGTGCAGGAACACGACGCGGCTGCCGTGCAGCCCCGGGCGCGCGGCGGGCGGTTCGCTCGCGAAGCGCGCCCCGTCCGCCCGCAGACGTTCGATCTCGGCGTCGATGTCGTGCACGCGGAAGGCGACGTGGTGCAGCCCGGGGCCGCGCCGCGCCAGGAAGCGGGCGACGGGGCCGTCGTCGTCCAACGGAGCGATCAGCTCGACCCGCCCGGCGCCGGCGCCGAACACGCGGGCCCGCACGCGCTGCCCTTCGATCGTGGCGTCGCCCTCGTGCGCCAGGCCGAGCGCCCGGTACGGCGCCGATCCCGCCTCGAGGTCGGCCGCGGCGATGCCGACATGATCGAACACGGCGCCGGGCGGGGCCGCCGTGCCACGGCCGTCGCGGGCGCCCGGGTCGGGGGGCGTCGGCGCGGGGTTCGAAGCGTCGTCGGAGGAGCTCATGCCTCGACGATAGCCCCCGTCGGCGGCGTCAGCTCGCCGCGCACGTTGCGGCCGATGCGGCGGCGCACCTCGTCGGGCTCGAGCGCGAGCGACAGCAGCCACGCCAGCTTGGTCAGGGCCGCTTCGGCGGTCATGTCGTGGCCAGGCACCACCCCGGCCGACGCCAGCGAGGAGCCGGCGCGGTAGGCGCCAAGGTCGACCCGGCCGCGCAGACACTGCGTGGTCGCCACCACCACGACGCCGCGCTCGGTCGCGCGGGCGAGCTCGCGGCGCAGCGCGCCGTCGTCGGGGAGGTTGCCGGCTCCGAAGGCCTCGAGCACGAGGCCGCGCACCGGCGCGGCCAGCACGGCGCGCAGGGTGGCCGCGGCGAAGCCCGGGAACAGGCGCAGCGCCACGACCGGCACGTCCTCGAGGCGGGCGGCGCGGATGCGCCCGCGTCGCTCCGGGCGCACGAGCCCCGGCGCGAAGCGCACCGTCACGCCGACTTCGGCCAGCGGCGCTGCATTCGGGCTCTCGAAGGCGTCGAAGCCCGATGCCGACACCTTGGTCGCACGCGTCCCGCGCAGCAGTCGGCCGTTCATGTAGATCCCCACCTCGGCGAAGGGCCCGTCGGCGGCGAGCTGGATGGCCGTGATCAGGTTGCCCTGGGCGTCGCTGCGCGCCTCGGCCATCGGGATCTGCGAGCCCGTGAACACGACCGGGCGGTCGAGGTCCTCGAGCAGGAAGGCCAGCGCCGCGGCGCTGTACGCCATCGTGTCGGTCCCGTGCAGGATCACGAATCCGTCGGCTCGGTCCTGGTGCTCGACGACGAGGTCGGCGAGCCGCTGCCAGTCCGCCGGCCGCATGTCGGAGGAGTCCTTGAGTTGCGGCAGTTCGACGATGTCGACGGCGGGGAGGTCGGGGTGGTTCAGCGCCCTGCGGTCGGCGAGCACCCGATCGAGGTACCCGGGTTCCGGGGCGTAGCCCTGGGGGCTGCGGCGCATGCCCAGCGTGCCGCCGGTGTGGATGACGAGGACGCGACGGTCGGCCGCGGGGTGCGCGTCGTCGCCGGCGGTGGGGGAGCGATCCATGGGCGAATCGTACCGGCCGCGGTCAGCCGATGCCGGGCGGAATCTGCGTCGGCGGAGGCTCCGGCAGGTCCGCGGGCATCGGGACGCCCTCCAGGCGCTTCAGCATGCCGTTCTCGTTGCAGCCGACGAAGAACGGGCAGCGCAAGCACTCCGACCACACACGCGGGTGGAGGTCGCGCGACTTGTCGATCGGCGAGAAGCCGCACTTCTCGAAAAAGCCCACCGCGTACGTCCACGCGAAGAGCTGCGGGATGCCGACCGCCCGCGCCTCGTCCTCGCAGGCGGCGACGAGGGCGCGGCCCACCCCCTTCACGCCGGCGGCGGCCACGTCGGGATCCACCGCCAGGCCGCGCACCTCGGCGATGTCGCCCCAGAGCACGTGCAGCGCGCCGTTCCCGGCGAACCGCGGTCCGTCGGGCGTATCGATCTCGGCCACGAAGTAGTCGCGGAGGTTCTCGAAGATCGCCGGCATGGGGCGCACCAGCATCTTGTTCTGGCTCGCCCAGAAGCCGATGGTGGCGAAGATCGCCGGGACGTCGCCGGCCCGCGCCTTGCGCACCCGCACGGGGGCGGCGGGGTCGATCGCGACGCCCCCGGCCGCGTTGGCGGCGTCGCGCGTTGCGTCGGGCACCCGGTCGCTCATGGCCGAGGCCCCCTCACCGCGCCCCCAGCGCCGCGTCGCGCGCGCGCTCCTCGTCGACCTGGGCCCGCACGCGAACGATCTGCTCGGCGACGCGCGCCGCCGCCGTGCCGCCGTAGCTGGTCCGGGCGTCGACGACGGCGTCGAGCTGGAGGCGGTCGACCGCGTCGGCATCGATCAGCTCGGAGGCCTCGCGGAGCGTATCGAGCGGCAGCGCCTCGAGCGGAACGTCGTCACGGATCGCCCGCGCCACCAGCCGCCCCACGACCTCGTGCGCCTCGCGGAAGGGGAGCCCCTTCTCGGCCAGGTAGTCGGCGAGATCGGTCGCGTTCGCATAGGCGCGCCCGGCCGCGGCCCGCATGCGCGCCTCGTTCGGCCGGATCCGCGGCAGCATGTCGGCGGTGAGCCGCAGGCAGGTGGCGAGGGTGTCGGCCGCGTCCAGCACGCCCTCCTTGTCCTCCTGCATGTCCTTGTTGTAGGCCAGCGGCAGCCCCTTCATGACGGTCAGAAGCCCGAGCAGCGCGCCGAACACCCGCCCCGATTTGCCGCGCACGAGCTCGCTGACGTCGGGGTTCTTCTTCTGCGGCATGATGCTGCTGCCGGTCGTGTGGCTGTCGGGCAGCTCGACGAAGCCGAACTCGGCGCTCGACCAGAGGATCAGTTCGTCGTGCAGGCGCGAGAGGTGCATCATCGCGATCGACGCCGCGGCCAGGAACTCGAGCGCGAAGTCGCGGTCGCTGACGGCGTCGAGGCTGTTCGCGCTGGGCGCCCGGAAGCCGAGCAGCTCGGCGCTGCGGTGGCGGTCGATCGGGAAGCCGGTTCCGGCGAGCGCGCCCGCCCCCAGCGGGCTCTCGTCCGCGCGCTCGAGCGCGTCGGCGAAGCGGCTGCGGTCGCGAGCGAACTTCTCGGCGTACGCGAGCAGGTGATGCCCCCACCGGATCGGCTGCGCCACCTGCAGGTGGGTGTAGCCGGGCAGGATCGCCTCCGGGTGGGCGGCCGCCGTCTCGACGAGCGCGGCGCGCACGTCGGTGAGCTGCGCCATGAGGCGGCGACCGTGGTGCCGGATCCACAGGCGGAAGTCGGTCGCCACCTGGTCGTTGCGGCTGCGGGCGGTGTGGAGCTTGCCGCCCAGCGGACCGATGCGATCGGTCAGCAGGCGTTCGAGGTTCATGTGGACGTCCTCGAGGTCTTCGCGCCACGCGATCCGGTCGGCCAGCACGTCCGCGCGCAACCCCTCGAGGCCCTCGACGATCCGCTCGGCTTCGCCGTCGCCGAGAATGCCGGTCTCGCCCAGCATGGTGGCGTGGGCGATCGACCCCTCGAGGTCGACCAGCGCCAGCGCGCGATCGACGTCGATCGAGGCGTTGAAGCGCTGCACGAGCGCGTCGGTGGGCTCGTCGAATCGCCCGCCCCACATGCGCCGGTCGCCGCTCATGGCGATGCGCCCGAGCGGGCTTCCTGCACCTGCCAGGTGCCGCCCACGCGCTTCTGGAGCGCGATCGAGACGTGCTTGTCGGGGCCGGCTCCGCCCCCGGCCGGCCCGTTCTCCGCGACGGTCGCCTCGGGCTCCGTGCCGTCGCGATCGGCGACCTCCCGGTAGCCGAGCCGTTCGTAGTACGGGAGCAGGTCGGGGCGATCGAGATCGAGCCGCAGACGCGCGACGTTGTAGCGGATCGCGAGCGCCTCGACCTTGGTCATCAGCCAGCGGCCGTACCCCTGGCCGCGCGCATCGGGCACGGTGGCGATGCGATCCACCCGCCAGCCGCCGGGCTCCTCGCGCCAGCGCAGGGCGCAGAGCAGGCGGCCGTCGGGATCCTCGAGCATCAGGGCGCCGCCGTTCTCGAGCCACGAGCGCATCGACGCGCCGTTCGTGTCGACGTCGTCGCGGGCGATCGCCCACAGCTTCGCGAGGGTGTCGGCGTCGTCGGGCTGCGCCCAGCGCAGGCGGGCGGCCTCGTAGGCCACGCGCGCCTCGGGTCCGGTGCCCTCGGCCGAGAAGTGCGGCGCCGCGCTCACGAAGCCTCGCCGCGTGCGGCGCGCTGCGCGGCGATGCGCAGACGCAGGGCGTTCAGCTTGATGAAGCCGTCGGCATCCTCCTGGTCGTAGACGTCGTCCTCTTCGAACGTGACCACGTCCTGGCGGTAGAGGCTGTTCGGGCTCTTGCGGCCGAGGATCGCGACCGAGCCCTTGTAGAGCTTGACGCGTGCGGTGCCGGTGACCGGCCGCTGGATGTCGTCCATCAGGGTCTGCAGCGCCTCGCGCTCGGGGGCGTACCAGAAGCCGTTGTAGACCTGGCTGGCGTAGCGCGGCACGAGCTCGTCGCGGAGCTGCAGGACCTCGCGGTCGAGCACGAGCTGCTCGACGGCTTTGTGGGCGTGGAAGAGGAGCGTGCCGCCCGGGGTCTCGTAGCAGCCGCGCGACTTCATGCCGACGAAGCGGTTCTCGACGATGTCGACCCGGCCCACCCCGTGCGCCCCGGCGATGCGGTTGGCCTCGGCCAGCAGGGCCACGGGGTCGAGGCGGGTGCCGTCGATCGCGACCGGATCGCCGCCCTCGAACGCGATCTCGACGATCTGCGGCTCGTCCGGCGCGTCCTCGGGGTCCACGGTCAGCTTCCACATGCCGGCCGGGGCCTCGGCCCACGGATCCTCGAGCACCCCGCCCTCGTAGCTGATGTGGAACAGGTTCGCGTCCGTGCTGTACGGCTTCTCCTTGGTGACGGGAACGTCGATACCGTGCTCGCGGGCGTAGGCGATGCAGTCCTCGCGGCCCTGCAGGTCCCATTCGCGCCAGGGAGCGATCACCGCGATGTCGGGCTGGAGCGCGTAGCTCGACAGCTCGAAGCGGACCTGGTCGTTGCCCTTGCCCGTAGCGCCGTGCGCCACGGCATCGGCGCCCTCTTCGGCGGCGATCTCGACCATCTTCTTGGCGATGAGGGGGCGCGCGAAGCTCGTCCCGAGCAGGTAGTAGCCCTCGTAGATCGCCCCCGACCGCAGCACCGGGAACACGAAGTCCTCGACGAACTCGCGGCGGAGATCGACGGCGTGGGCGGCGATCGCGCCCGTGGCGAGCGCCTTGGTGCGCGCCTCCTCGACCTCCTCGCCCTGGCCGATGTCGGCGGTGAAGGCGATCACCTCGGCGCCGTAGGTCTGCTTGATCCAGTGCAGGATCACCGACGTGTCGAGGCCTCCCGAGTAGGCGAGAACGACCTTCGAGACGGATTTGCGGGGAGTGGGCATTGCGTCCTCCAAAGAAACGCCCCCAGACGCCGCGCCGCGGAGGCGCGCACCGGGACCGGGGAGCCGCGCGGGGCGCGGCTCGTCAGCGACGTCGTGCGCGTCGCTCGAAGCGGGGGTTCCGGTGGCTGCGTGGGGGGTGGGTCATGGGGTCGGGTCGGCGGCCGGCGCGGACGCGTCCGGCCACCGGGTCGCGCCGAATGTAGCACCCCCTCGGAGTCGTTCGCAACTCGCGAGACACGTGCGTTGCGCGCCTCTGGGGCGCCCCTGGAGCTCCGGCGGGGCGGCGTTCAGCCGGGTCTTCCCCTGCGGCGGCGCACCGCCGGGAGCGACGCGGCGACGGCCGCGGCGAGGACCACGGCCCCGCCCACGACGCCCCAGGCGCCCAGTCGCGCGCCGAACACCCAGGCGGCGAGCAGCGAGGCGACGACCGGTTCGGTCGTGGCGACGACCACGGCCCGCGACGCGGCCACGCGGCGCAGGCCTTCGAAGTACAGCAGGTAGGCGAGGTAGGTGCTCACCGCCGCCATGCCGCCGAGCAGGGCCCAGCTGGCCGCGTCCTTCGGGGCGAAGCCACCGAGCGTCGCCGCCAGGGGGGCCAGCCCCAGCGCCCCGACCGGCAGCGCGACGGCGTAGATCGTGGCGGGCGCGAATCGACGCAGGGCCCGCTTGCCGAACAGGTAGTAGCTCGCGTAGCTCGCGCCCGCCGCGAGCCCCCAGGCGATCGACGCGACGCCGACGCGGATCCCGCCCTGGCCGTCGCCCTCGCCGCCCCAGGCGACGAGTGCAACGCCCAGCGTGGCGAGCGCGACGAGCCCGGCGCTGCGCCGCGTCAGGCGCTCGCCGAGCACGACGGGCGCGAGCAGCGCCACGAAGATCGGGGCCGTATAGAGCAGGATGAAGGCGAGGGCGACGCCGCCGAGGTCGATCGCGAAGACCAGCGAGGCGTAGAAGACCGTCACGCCGACGAGCCCGAAGCCCACCAGGGCGAGGCCGTCCCGAAATCCCAACGTCGGGGCCTGGGCCGGTCGCGATCGCGCTCGCCGCGCCGCCACGGCGGCGTGCGCCACGAAGGCGAGGCCGCCGAGCGTCGCCCGCCAGAAGGCGATCTCGAGCGGCTCGAGCCCGCGGTCGAGCAGCGCCCGCGAGAAGAGGCCGAGCAGCGCCCACGCCAATGCCGCCCCGAGCACCAGCAGCGTCCCCACGCCCGCCTCGCCGGAGCGCCGAGCGGAGGGCGCGATCCGCGCGATGGGGTCGGCCTCGGGGGGCACGGGGGCCGAGCGGGGGAGGGCTCGCACCGGTCCGACCTCGCCGCGACGGAGCCGCGCTCAGCCGACCCGCATGCCGAAGCGGCGCGCGAGTTCGGGATCCCGCTTCTTGAGGTCGCGCATGCGGCGCGTGTACGACACCAGCTCCACCGCCCAGGCGATCGTGTTGACGAGGTAGATCGCTGCGAGCGCTGTGACGTCGGTGCGCAGCGACAGGCCCAGCGGCGCCGGGACCGAGGCGAGCTGCAACAGCGCGTCGGTGCCGAGCAGGGCCCAGGGGAGCAGCAGCAGGATGCCGTACAGCTCGTCCGCGAGCCCGCTGCCCGGCACGAGCAAGGCCAGCAGCTGGTAGATCCACCCGCGCGGCGCCGAGCGCGCGATGCGCGGCCGCGGCACGAAGACCTGCAGGACCGCGACGACCACGATCAGGGCCGCCAGGCCGAGCACCGCGAACCAGATCCACTGCGGCCACCCCGCCGGCGCCTCGTCGAAGGTGGCGCCCGGACGCACGAAGGCGTCGGCCACGGCCGCCTCCCAGGAGCCCGCGACGGCCCCCCGCAGATCGAGGGGCGTCGGCGGGAGGAGCAGCGCTTCGCCGGGCCGGTAGCGATCGTGGAAGGGCAGTGGGCTGGTGCTCCGGCCGAGGTTGTAGCGGGCGACCCTCGAGCCCGGGGCGCGGTCGAGCGCGCGTTGGAAGAGGCTGGGGTCGTCCAGCAGCACGGCCCGGTTGTTCAGGGCCGCGGGAAGGTCGCCGGCTTCTTCGTACTGCGCGAGGGCACGTTCCGTCTCGCCCCGGAGCTGTGCCGCGTACCCGCGCGCCAGCGCCGCCTCGGGCGTATCCAGCAGCGCGCCGTCGAGGAATTCGAGGGCGGGCGCCGAGGTCAGCGTGCCCGAGCCGAGGGCCGGCGGGACCGCCGCGCGCTCGTTCCAGCGCGCCAGGCCCGCCAGCGCCAGGATCGCAGCCAGCAGGAGGACGCCCACGAGCCGCTCCGTCACGCTGAAGTAGCGGGACCGGTACAGCGGTGCCGACGCGCCGGGGCGTCGCCCTTCGGCACGACGCTGAGCGAGCAGGACGGCCTGCGGCTTGGCGTACTTCGCGAACAGCGTCAGGTGGACGAGGACGGCTGCGAGTACGAGCGCCAGCACGCCGAGCCATCCGGTCGCGGCGACGCGCTGCGCCACGGCGTCGAGCAGGTCGCTGATGCGGCGCTGCTGGAACTCGGTGGCGCGGGCGCGCCACAGCGCAGCGGCGTCGACGTCGCCTCGGGCGGCGAGCTCGTCGGCGAAGGCGCGCAGCGACGCGCGCACGTCGGGCGTCTCGGGGGCGGCCGACCGGTACGTCCACGGGGCCCAGAAGGTCGCCGCGTCGACGTTCCCCGATGCCAGGGCCGAACGCAGCTGCGCCGCCGGTGCGCCGTACGACGCGAGCA
Organism: uncultured Trueperaceae bacterium; assembly: GCA_965365745.1. Taxonomy (GTDB): domain Bacteria; phylum Deinococcota; class Deinococci; order Deinococcales; family Trueperaceae; genus CBDUCW01. The sequence continues at coordinate 1,936 of CBDUCW010000013.1, read as the reverse complement.
GGCGGGCGTCGGTGGCCAGCTCCGGGGTGTAGCCACGCGCCTCGAAATCGCGGAGTCCGGCGTCGACGGCCTCGCCGGCGAGGTCGCCGCGCCCGCGGGCACGCAGCGTCTCGGCGATGCGGAAGGCATCGAAGAAGGTCGCGGCGCGATCGACGGCGGCGCGGAGGTGCGCGTCGCGGGCCTCGTCGCCGGCCGCGTCGGCGGCGCGGAGGTGCAGCCAGGGGTTGGTCGGGTCCTGCGCGAGCCGTGCCGCGGGATCGGCCGCACCGCGGCCCTCGAGCTCGAGCCACCGGAACGCTTCGGCGTCGGCGCCGAAGACGACGGGTGCGGAGGGGACGAGGTCGCCGCCCGAGCGCACGAATTCGACGCGCTCGCGCGGACCGTCGAAGTGCTGCACGTCGACCGCGACGCGCGTCGGCGCGGCGCGCACGATGGCCGTGGCCGGCGCAGGCAGCGCGCTGCGGGCGAGGACGCGCCCCGTGGCGCGGTCGAGGGTCAACAGTCCGAGGCCGTGCGCCACGAGCACGAGGTCGTCGTCGGCCAGCAGCGCGCCGGTGGGTCCGGTTCCGGCGGGGAAGGCGAGGCGCCAGGCCTCGTCGCCGGCTGCGCTGCCGACGACGTCGCTCCCCTCGAGCGCAACCTCGACGGGGGCGGGCTCCGGCTCCGCGGACGTCCTCTCGTCGGGCGCGTCCGGGGCCGGCGGAGCGGATGCCGCGCGAACGAGCACGAAGGCAGTCGGGGCCAGCGGATCGCCGGACGCGTCGACCAGCCGCAGCACCCAGGCGCCCGCGGCGTCCACGGCGAGTTCGGCGGTGGCCGTGCCGGCATCGTCCGCGTCGAGAGCGAGCTCGCGTGCGGTTCCGTCGGGGCCGGCCACGTCGACGCGGGCTTCGACGCCCGCCCCCAGGCCGGTGGCGGTGAGCGCCAGGGTGACGCCGACCTCGGGCGCGGCCGGCTCGATCGCGAGCGCGGCCGGTGTCGCCGTCGGCGACGTGTCCGACGCATCCTGCCCGAACCCGATCCCGGCTCCGAGCAGCGCCGCGAGCAGCACCGTGGCCACGGGGAGGCGGAGCGTGCGGCGGGCGGTGCGGGGCCGAGCGGCGGGCGGTTCGACGGGCGCGGGGAGCATCATGCTGCGACCTTACCGCAGGGCCGTGGGGCGCGCTCTCGGCAGATGTCGGAAACCTCGTTGGGAACGCTCTGCAGCCCTGCTATACTCCCGCCGATGTCGACCTCGATATGGACGGAGCTGGCCGGGGCCCTCCCGGCGGAGGCCGCGCGCTGGCGCGCGGTCGAGGTCGAACCCGATGGAGCCACCGCCCGGCTCGCGCCCGAAGCGACGCCCGAGGCCGTGGTCGCCCGCCTCGACGACGTGGTCGGCCGGGCGGGGTGGTCGCTCCGCTACGCAGCGGTCGGCGGGGGCGTCGTCTGCGAGTTGACGGTCGCCGAGATCACCAAGTCGGCGGTCGTCGCGGCCCCCACCACGCGCCAGGGGAGGCCGCTCCAGGACGGTGCGCAGCTCGCCGACGCGGCGCTGGCCAAGGCCGCGTCGCTGTTCGGGATCGAACTCCCGTCGTCGCTGCTGGAGACCACCTGGGCTCCCATCGACCCGGAGTCCGGCCGGCTCCTCGACGACGCGATCGACGATCCCCATGCCGACCTCCCCCGACCCGACGAACCCCGCGTCGACGACGCTCGATCCGCAGACGACGCCGCTCCGATGGCGCCCCGGGGGCTCCGACCGCCGAGGATCGCGGGGCGCGGCAGGCTTCGTCGCCCGAGCAGGATGCCGATCCCGAGCCGCTCGACACCCGCGCGGCGGCGGCGCCCCTGACCGAGAGCGCCGATGCCGACGTCGGGAAGAGCGCCGGGCAGCGCGCGATCGATCGCCTTGGCGACCGCCTGCGCGGCGAGGGGCTGGGCCTCGAGACGGCGC
>CBDUCW010000012.1:0-16699 GCA_965365745.1 uncultured Trueperaceae bacterium | reverse complement strand
TCGGCGATCTGGCGCGGGCGCAGGTGGCCCGAGCGAAGGCCGTCGTCGAGGTCGTGGGCGTTGTAGGCCATCTCGTCGGCGAAGTTGACGACCTGGGCCTCGAGGCTGGGGCGTCGATCGGGCTCCCACTCGGCGTCCGGCACGTCGTAGTCGGTCTCGTGCTTCATGATCCCCTCGAGCGTCTCCCAGGTGAGGTTGAGGCCAGGGAAGCCGCTGTAGCGGCGCTCGAGCTTGGTCACGATGCGAAGGCTCTGCTTGTTGTGATCGAAGCCCCCGGCGTCGGCCGCGAGCCGGTTGAGCGCATGCTCGCCCGCGTGCCCGAACGGGGGGTGTCCGAGGTCGTGGGCGAGCGCGATCGTCTCGGCGAGGTCGCCGTTCAGGCCCAGCGCGCGGGTGATCGACGTCGCCACCTGCGCGACTTCGAGCGTGTGGGTGAGGCGCGTGCGGTAGTGATCGCCTTCGTAGTTGACGAAGACCTGGGTCTTGTACTCGAGCCGTCGGAAGGCGCTCGTGTGCAGGACGCGGTCGCGGTCCTTCTGAAACGCGGTGCGGTAGCGGGACTCGGACTCGTCGTGAATCCGGCCGCGACTCGCGGCGGCGCGGCAGGCGTAGGGCGCGAGGGTCTCGCGCTCGAAGGTTTCGAGGCGTTCGCGTTCGAACAACATGACGCCTCGGAGCCTAGCACCGCGGGTAGACTCGCGCCATGTCCGCCGGATCGCGCCCGCACGACCTCGCCGCCTACCTCGAGTTCGCCGTCGAGACCGTGCACGCCGCGGGCCGCCTCACCCTGGGCCACTTCCAGCGCGGCGTCGAGGCCGAATGGAAGCACGACGACACCCCCGTCACGGTGGCGGACCGGGCGGCCGAGGAGCTGATCCGGCGCCGCATCGAAGTCCGCTACCCCGCGCACGGCTTGGTGGGGGAGGAGTACGGCGAGGACCGCGGCGAGGCCCCGCTGCGCTGGCTGATCGATCCGATCGACGGCACCAAGAGCTTCGTGCGGGGGGTCCCCCTGTACGGCGTGCTCCTGGCGCTGGAGATCGAGGGCGAGGTGAAGGTGGGCGCGGCCTGCTTTCCCGCCGTCGACGACCTGGTGGCCGCCGCCGACGGGCTCGGCTGCCGCTGGAACGGGCGCGCCTGCCGCGTGCGCGACACCGGCGCGCTTCGCGACGCGGTGGTGAGCTTCACCGACGCTGCCTCCTTCGACGCCCACGGGCGCGGCGAGGCGTGGCGGCGCATGCAGCGGGCGAGCTGGTACCGCGTGGGCTGGTCCGACGCCTACGGCCACATGCTCGTGGCGACCGGGCGGGCCGAGGTGATGCTCGACCCGGTGCTCAACCCGTGGGACGCGGGGCCGTTCCCGGTGATCCTGCGCGAGGCCGGCGGGTACTTCGGCGACTGGGACGGGCGCGAGGGCGTCTACGCCGGCGAAGGGCTGTCGACCACGCAGCGCCTCCTTCCCGAGGTGCTGGCGACCCTGCGCGGCGGCTGAACACGCCGCTCGGTCTGCCGCAGCAGCGGCAGCCGGGCCACAGACTCCCCGCCCCCCGCGGGTAGACTCGATCCGATGAGTGACTTCTCCCGCCGCCGCACCCCCACCACCTGGGTCGGATCGGTGCCTGTCGGCAGCGACCACCCGATCGTCGTGCAGTCGATGACGAACACCGACACCGTCGACGCCACCGCGACGACCGACCAGGTCGCCACGCTCCACGCCGCGGGCAGCGAGATCGTTCGCATCACGGTCAACACCAAGGAGGCGGCACGGGCCGTGCCCGAGATTCGCGCCCGGCTCGACGACCGCGGCGTCGACGTGCCGCTGGTCGGCGACTTCCACTACAACGGGCACATCCTGCTGCGCGAGTTCCCGGCGGCCGCCGAGGCGCTGGCGAAGTACCGCATCAACCCCGGGAACGTCGGTGCGGGCAAGCACCACGACACGAACTTCCTGACGATGATCGAGGTCGCCAAGAGCTTCGACCGCCCCGTGCGCATCGGCGTCAATTGGGGCAGTCTCGACCAGCAGCTGCTCACCGAACTGATGGACGCGAACGCCAAGCTCGCCACGCCCAAGCCCGCGCGCGACGTCACCGTCGAAGCGATGCTGCAGTCGGCGCTCCGCTCGGCCGAACGCGCCGAGGAGGCCGGCCTGGGCCACGACAAGATCGTGCTCAGCGCCAAGGTGAGCAATGCGGTGGATCTGTGGGACGTCTACCGGCAGCTCGCGGCCCGCTGCGACTACCCCTTGCACCTCGGGCTGACCGAGGCAGGGATGGGCGTCAAGGGGGCGGTGTCCTCCACGGCGGGGCTCGCCCCGCTCCTCGCCGAAGGGATCGGCGACACCATCCGCGTGTCGCTCACGCCCGATCCCGGGGCCCCCCGCGAGCGCGAGGTCGAAATCGCCCAGGAGATCCTCGCGGCGCTCGACCTGCGCAAGTTCGCGCCGACCGTCACGGCCTGCCCCGGCTGCGGACGCACCACGAGCACGCTGTTCCAAGAGATGGCGCGCGACATCCAGGCCTACCTCAAGGAGCAGATGCCGTCCTGGAAGACGCGCTACCCCGGCGTCGAAGCGCTCAAGGTGGCGGTGATGGGCTGCATCGTCAACGGTCCCGGCGAGAGCAAGCACGCCGACATCGGGATCAGTCTGCCCGGCACCGGCGAGGACCCCAAGGCGCCGGTGTACCGGGACGGGGCCCTCGTGGGGACGCTCCAGGGGCCCGACATCGCCCACCAGTTCACCGAGATGGTCGATCGATACGTGCAAGAGCGCTACGGCACCTCGAGCTGAGCCCGTCGGCGGGAACCCTGGCCGTCGTGCGGACGCACGACGTGCCGTGGAGTCCCGATCTGGTGCTGCGCCCACCAAATCGTGGGTCCCATGGGTGGTAGCTTGCCCCATGCTCGATCCGCGGCCCTCCGCTCACCTGTCTGCGCGCCCCTCCGGTGCGCCGTCCGTCGGTGGAAGCGCCGGGCTGGACGTGGACGCGGCGCTCGAAACCTGCACCGACATGACGCGGCACCACTCGAGCACCTTCTACCTGGGATCGCGGCTCTTCTTCGGCGAGAAGCGGGCGGCCGTCACGGTGATCTACGCCGTCTGCCGCGCCGGCGACGACGCGGTCGACGAAGCAGTCGACCGCGACGATGCCCGGCGTCGGCTGCAGGCGTGGTGGCAGGGGATCGAACGGACCTACGCCGGCGACCCGTCGCCGCTCGAAGCCACCGAAGTCGGGCTTCGCTGGGTGCTCGACCGCTACGACGTACCGCGCCACGCCTTCGAGGAGCTGTACCTCGGTCTGGCGTCCGATCTCGACGAGGTGCACGTGGACGACATGGACGAGCTCATGCTGTACTGCCGGCGCGTCGCCGGGGTCGTGGGCTGGTTGATCGCACCGATCGCCGGCTACAGCGGCGGCGAGGCCACGCTGCAGCGCGCGCTCGAACTCGGGCAGGCGATGCAGCTGACGAACATCCTGCGCGACGTCGGCGAGGACCTGCGCCGCGGTCGTTGCTACCTGCCGGCCGACCTGACCGAGGCCTACGGGGTCGATCTCGCGGAGCTCCGCGCGGGCCACGTGTCCGCGGGGTACCGCGCGCTGATCGAGGATCTCGCGGAGCGCGCGCACGCCCTCTACCGGAGCGGGTGGAACGGCATCCCCAAGTTGCACGGGATCGCCGCCACTGCGGTGGGCGTCGCAGCGCTCAACTACGAAGGCATCCTGCGCAAACTGCGCCAGAACGACTACGACAACCTGTCCCGGCGTGCCTACCTGCGACCGCTCGAGCGGCTCGTACTCATCCCGCGCGCCGTGGCGGGGGTGTACGCCGGCCTCGTGTGACCCCGCGGCCGGCCACGAACCCGTGAACGACTACGACGTCATCGTCGTCGGCGCCGGGCACAACGCCCTCGTGTCGGCGGCCTACCTCGCGCAGGCCGGTCGGCGCGTGGCGGTGTTCGAGCGCCGCGCGATGGTGGGTGGGGCGGTGTCGACGCAGGAGATCGTGCCCGGCTACCGGTTCGATCTCGGCGGCTCGGCGCACATCCTGATCCGGCTGACCCCGATCGTGCAGGAGCTCGGACTCGAGCGCTACGGGCTCGAGTACATCGACATCGACCCGCTGTTCTACACGCCCTACGCCGACGGCGACCGCGTCACGATCCACCGCAGCGAGACCAAGACGGCCGACGAGCTCGAGAACCGCTTCCCGGGCGAGGGCGAGGCCTACGCCCGCTTCATGGCCGAGTGGCGGCCCTTCGCGCAGACCGTCAAGGACCTGTTCCTGTCGACCCCCAGCCCGCTCAACCTGGGTCGGAAGATGATGTTCGGCGGCGCCATCCCCGGCGATTGGCGCGAGGCGCTGCCGCGCATCCTGAAGCCCTACGGCGACATCGTCGACGACTACTTCACCGAGGAGAAGGTCAAGGCGCCGCTGGTCTGGATGGCCGCGCAGTCGGGCCCCCCGCCGAGCGAGCCGATGACCAGCCCCTTCCTGCTGTGGCACCCGCTGTACCACGAGGGCGGCATGGCCCGGCCGCGCGGCGGCTCGGGGATGCTGACCCAGGCGCTGGCGCGGCACGTCGAGGACCACGGCGGCGAGGTGCACACCTCGGCGCCGGTCGAGCAGATCCTGGTCGAGGGCGGACGGGCCACCGGCGTGCGGGTCGACGGACAGACGTACACGGCCGATCGCGTGCTCGCGGGCTGCCACGCGCTCGAGACCTTCGGCAAGCTCCTGCCCGAGGAGCACCGTCCGCCGCAACGCGCCAACATGCGCGTCGGGAACGGCTTCGGCGCCATCATCCGGCTCGCCCTGTCGGAGCCGATCCGCTACGCCCAGGCCGCCAGCGACGCCGAGAACGACGCCGCCCGCCGCGCGCTGCAGCTGCTGGTGCGCGACCGCGCCCAGATCGGCGCCGCCTACGGCGATTACCTGCGGGGCGAGCCCTCGCGCGACCCGCCGATCGTGGCGATGAGCTTCAGCGCCGTCGATGACACGCTCGCCCCCCCGGGCGGGGAGGTGCTCTGGCTGTGGGCGCAGTACTACCCGTACGAGCTCGCCGGCGGCGCCAGCTGGGGCGCCATCGCCGATCGCGAGGAAGCTCGGATCCTCGACGCGTTCGAGGCGTACGCGCCCGGCACGAAGGCGAAGGTCGTGGGCTCTCTGTTCCAGCATCCGGCCTGGCTCGAGCGCGAGCTCGGTCTGTTCCGCGGCAACGTGATGCACCTCGAGATGAGTCTGGATCAGATGTTCGCGCTGCGGCCGGCGCTGGGGCTCGCCGAGTACCGGACGCACCTGCGCGACCTGTTCATCACCGGCGCCTCGACCCACCCGGGCGGCGGCATCATGGGCGCCTCGGGCCGCAACGCCGCTCGCGAAGTGCTGGCCGATCTCGAGGGGCGGCCCGTGTGGCGCGGCTGGAGCCGCCGGGCGCGCGACGCCTGGAGCTCGGTCGCGGAGGCGCTGGGATCGACGGATGCGGCCGGAGCGCGCCGGGAGGAGCGGGAGCCCTCGTGACCTACCTGCAGTTCCATCTCGTGTTCACGCTCCCCGTGCTCGCCGTCCTCGTGCTGCTCGCGCTGCGGGCCCGCCGCCGCGGCGCGCCGATCGCCGGCGCGCTCGCAGCCAGCGACCGAACTGCCGTGTGGGTGCTCCTCGTCCACCTTGGCATCGCGTTCGTCTACACGACCCCCTGGGACAACTACCTCGTCTACCGCGACGTGTGGGGCTATCCGGACGGTCGCGTGCTGGCGACGATCGGCTGGGTTCCCGTCGAGGAGTACCTGTTCTTCCTGGTGCAGACGGCGCTCACCGGGACGCTGCTGTTCCTGCTCGCCCGCCGGGCGCCGGCCCTGCTCGGGCGCGACCCAGCCGTCGGCGCCCCCGTCGAGGGGCGCGGCGTTCCGCTGCGCATCGTCGGCAGCGTCGTGCTGCTGCTCGCGGCCGTGCTGGGCGGCGTCGCGCTGACCACCTCGGCCGGCACGTACCTGGGATTGATCGTCGTGTGGGCGGCGCCGGTGCTCGCACTCCAGTGGGCCTTCGGCGCCGACCTTTTCCTGCAGCGGTGGCGCCTCGTGGCGCTCGCCGTGGGCTTGCCGACGCTGTGGCTGTGGATCGCCGACCGCGTGGCGATCGGCGCCGAGATCTGGTGGATCTCGGAGCTGTACACGACCGGGATCTCGATGTTCGGCCTGCCGGTCGAGGAGGCCCTGTTCTTCTTGGTGACCAACCTGCTCGTCGTGTTCGGCATGACGATGGCGCTGCATCCGCAGGCGATGGCCCGCGTCCGGGCGCTGCGGGCCGCGCGCGGCGACGCCTGGAAGCTGGTGCTGGTTCTGTGGGGGCTGTCGATGGTCCCCGCCCCGCTGCTGCCGGACGCGTTCCCCGTGCTCGCCTACGTGTCCACCGGACTGCTGACGCTCGGCACGGCGATGTTCGCCTGGCAGCGATTCGGACGCGGCAGCCTCGGGCTGCTGGCGGTGGCGCTGCTGTTCGGCCTCGGGATCGAGTGGCTGGGAAGCCGCACCGGGATTCCCTTCGGCGCCTACGACTACACCGCACCCGGTCCCACGATCGTCGGGGTCCCGCTGCTCGTTCCGCTCGGCTGGTGGGCCTTCACGATGATCGCGGTGTCGGCGGCCCCCCGCCTGGCCCGGTGGGCCGACGTGCGCCTCGTGGCGCCGGCCGTGCTCGTGGCCTGGGACCTGGGGCTCGATCCGCTGATGGTGGCCGAGGGCTTCTGGCGTTTCGAGCGGGGAGCGTTCTACGGGGTCCCGTGGAGCAACTTCCTCGGCTGGTACCTGAGCGGGGTCGTGCTGGTCACGCTGCTCGTTGCGCTCGAACCGCGTCTGCGCGACCTGCGGAGCCCAGATCTGCGCACGATCTTCGTCGTGCAGGGGATGCTGATGGGCGGCGGGCTGGTCTTCTTCGGCCTGGCCGGCGCCGCGCCCTGGGCGGTCGCGGCCATGGCCGCGGTGGTGGTGGCGTGGCGCTTCGAGCGCACCGCGCGCCCCGTCGCCGACCGAGCCACCTCGCCGTCGCGAACCCCGTGACGGCGCCCGACGGCGACGAGCGCGCCGCCCCGGCCCCCGCGGCGCAGGGGCGCGGCGCCGGCCAACCGGGGCTCGCGGCCGCCGCCGCGGACGGTGCGGCCGACGATGCCGCGGCAGGGCTGGGCCGGCTCGGCCCACTGCTCGAACCGTGGATCGCCCGTGCGCTCCCGTGGGTGATCCGGCGCAGCCTGCGCCGCGGCCTGCGCGGCGTGTGGGTGCGCGGGGCCGACGCGGCGCAGCGCGCGCTCCGCGACGGCGGCGTGCTCGTCCCCAACCACCACGCCTGGTGGGACGGCTACCTGCTGTGGCTGGTCTGGCGCCGGCTCGACCTCGACGGCGCGGTCCTGGTACGGCCCACGACCCTGGCGACCTACCCGTACTTCACCCGCATCGGGGCGATTCCGTCGCACGACGTGCGCCGCGCCCTCCGGCGCCTGCGGGACGGCGCCGCCCTGGGGGTGTACGCCGAAGGCGAGCAGCGCGCCCCCGGGCCGCTCGGGCCGCTCGAGCGCGGCGCCGCCTTCCTGGCGCGCGTCGGTGGCCGCGAGCTCCATCCGCTCGCGGTGCGCGTGCGGCTTCGCGGCGCGCAGCATCCGGAGGCGTTCCTGGACTTCGGGCCGCCGCTGTCGGCGTCGGCCGACGACGCGGAGACCACCGCGCGGCTCGCCCGGGCACTCGGAGCGAGGCTCGCCGACCTCGATGCGACCCTGGACGCGACCGCGCTCGACGCCGTGCCTTCCGGCTTCGTCCCCTGGCTGGGAGGCTCGCGCAGCGCCGACGAGCGCACGTCGTGGCTGGCCCGCCTCTGGAACGGTTGACGCGGTGGCGGGGCTGGCGTGGACCACCTGGCTGCTCGCCGCGGCCTCGATCTTCGTCGCGGTGCAGCTCGTGGTCGCCGCGGTCAACGCGGTCGCCTTTCCGCGCCTGCGGGCGCCGGTCGCGACGCCGCACCCCGATGCGGCGCGCACGTCGATCCTCCTGCCCGTCCGGGACGAGATGGCCCACCTCCCGGGGATCGTTCCGGCCCTGCTCGCGCAGGGAGCGGCCGAGGTGCTCGTGCTCGACGACGGTTCGACCGACGGGAGCGGCGCCTGGCTCGAGGCCTTCGCGGCCGAACACGAAGGCGTGCGCGTGCTGCGCGGGACCCCGCTCCCCGACGGATGGACCGGCAAGGCGTGGGCCTGCGCGCAGCTCGCGGAGGCGGCCCGGGGCGAGCTGCTGCTGTTCACCGATGCCGACGTTCGCTGGAAGCCGGGCTCGCTGGCGTCGGTTCTCGACCTTCGGGCCCGGCACCGGGCCGGCTTCGCGTCCGTATGGCCGCGGCAGGTGCTCGGCACCGTCGCCGAGCGGATCGCGGTGCCGCAGGTCGACGTGATCCTGCTCGGGGCGCTTCCGTGGCCGCTGGTCGCCGCAACGCCCTTCGCCGCGCTCGCGGCCGGCAACGGGCAGTGCCTGCTGTTCCGCCGCGACGTCTACGACGCGATCGGCGGGCACGCCGCCGTGCGCGACGAGCTGCTCGAGGACGTTCGCCTCGGCCAGCGCGCCAAGGCGACCGGCGCTCGCGTGGCGCTCGGCCTCGGCGGCGCGTGGCTCGAGACGCGCATGTACGACGGCGCGGCGGCCGTGATCGAAGGCTTCGGCAAGAACACGCGCAGCGCCGCCGGCGGCGCCACTCCGCTGCTGGCGTGGACCGCGCCCGCGACGCTCGCCTACTTCGCGGCGTGGCCCCTGGCGGTGCTCGATCCGCGCTGGCTGGCCGTGGGGCTCGCCGGGTGGCTGCTGCGCGCCCTCGTCGACGCAACGGCGGGGCGCTCGCCGCGGGACGCACCGCTGCAAAGCTGGACGCCGCTGCTGGCCTGGCCGATCGCACTTCGGGCGCTGTCGCGCCGCGGGGTGACCTGGAAGGGGCGGCGCTACCCGTGACGGCACGCGCCCCGGCCGACGCACCGGTGGATGCCCTCGTCATCGGCGGCGGGTTCGCGGGGCTCTCGGCTGCGATCCACCTCGCGGCCGCCGGGCGATCGGTGCGCCTGCTCGAGCAGGACGCAACCCTCGGAGGGAAGGCGGGCGAGGTCCGCGAAGCGGGCTTCCGCTTCGACACCGGGCCCAGCGTGTTCACGCTTCCGCACGTGCTCGAGGACGTCTTCGCGGCCGCAGGGCGGTCCTCGCCGATCCCGCTCGAGCCGCTCGATCCGCTGTGCCGCTACCGCTACCCCGACGGCTTCGTGTGGGACGTCTCGACCGACGTCGAGGCCACCGTCGCGCAGCTGCCCGCGCCCGAACGCCAGCCCTACCGGGACCTGCTCGACGAGGCGCGGCGCCTGTTCGAGGCCGCAGCCCCGACCTTCGTCTACGGCGCCCCGCCGACGCTCGCCGATCTCGCCGCGTACGGGGTCCGCCACGGGCTCCGCGCCCATCCGCTGCGAACGCTGCCCCAGCTGCTGGACCGCTTCGGAGCCGGGCCGCGCACACGCCCCTTCTTCCTGCGCTTCGCCACCTACTACGGCGCGGACCCCTTCCGGGCGCCGGCCGTGCTGCACAACATCGCCTGGGTCGAGCTCGGCCTCGGCGTGTCGTTTCCCCGGGGCGGCATGCGGGCCGTGGTCGACGCGCTCGGCGATCTGGCCGCCGACCTGGGCGTCGACGTGGTGACGGGGGCACGCGTGACGCACCTCGCGGTCGAGCACGGACGGCTCGCCGCGGTGCGGTGGACGCGGGACGACGGGGGCGGGGACCGTCCCGAGCGGGTCGAGGCTCCGGGCCTGACCGTGGCGGCGATCGATCGCCAGCGCGTCCTCCGGGCGCTCGGCCGCGCGCCCCGCCCGATCGCGCCGAGCCTCAGCGGTACCGTGCTTCTGCTCGGTGTCGAGCGACCCGACGGGGCGCCCGCGTCGCCGCACCATGCGATCGACTTCCCGATCGCCTACCGCGACGAGTTCCGGGATCTCGCCGCCGGCCGCTTTCCGCGCGACCCGACCCTGTACACGAACGTCACCGGCGCCAGCGACGCCGGCGATGCGCCCCCAGGGTGGGAGAACTGGTTCGTGCTCGCGAACGCTCCGCCGTTGCCACCCGCTGGCCAGGGCGGTCCCGAGCTCGAGGCGATGGCGTCGACCATCGAAGCGACCCTGCGCGCCCGCGGCCGCCTCGACGGCCGCGCCGTCCGCGTGCGCCGCGCCCTCGGACCGGGCCACTTCGCGCGGTACGGGCACCGCGGGTCGATCTACGGTCGCGCGCCGCACTCGCTCGGCGCGACGCTCCGCCCCGGCCTCCGGGTCCCGGGCGTCGAGGGTCTGTGGCTCGCCGGCGGAACCGTCTATCCGGGGGGCGGCGTGCCGCTGGCGCTGCTGTCGGGGCGGGCGGCGGCGCGCGCGGCGCTGGGGGGCTAGGCGAACCGGGCCGACGCGGGTGGTACGGTCGGCCGCGTGTCCCAGGAGCGAGAACCCGGCAACGACACGCCCGGCGCGCCGAGCGACGTGCTCGTGGTCGGGGCCGGCAGTGCGGGCTGCCTGATCGCCGAGCGGCTGTCGCGAGACCCGGCCCGACGAGTGACCGTGCTCGAAGCGGGCTCGCGGCGCCCGCCCTGGATGGCGCGGATCCCGGCGGCGTTCCCATCGCTGCTCGGTGGGCGCACCGACTGGAGCTTCGTCAGCGAACCGCAGGCCGGCCTCGACGGCCGCCGCGACCGATGGCCCCGGGGGCGAGTCGTGGGCGGGAGCAGCGCGATCAACGCGATGATCTACGCGCGGGGACACCCGCGGGACTACGACGCCTGGGCCAACGACGGGGTCGAGGGCTGGGGCGCCGCCGAGATCTGGCCGCGCTTTCGCGAGCTCGAGGACCACGCCCTCGGACCCAGCGATCGGCACGGCAGCGGCGGACCGGTGCGGGTCGAGGCGCTGCGCGACCCGAACCCCCTCGTCGACGCCTTCGTCGCGGCCGGCGAAGCCCTGGGGTGGCCGGCCGATCCCGACGTCGGCAGCAGCGCCGCCGGGCCCGGCGATGGGCTCGGCTTCGGGCCGCTGCACGTCACCCAGCGGCGTGGTGCGCGCCACAGCGCCGCCGATGCGTTTCTCGCCGACGCGGCGGGACGTCCGAACCTCCGCCTGGTCGACGGCGCGTGGGTGCACCGGCTCGAGCTGCGGGGCGACCGCGCCGTCGGCGCGGTCGGGGAGCGCCACGGGCGCCGGACCGTGTGGTCGGCCGGCGAGGTCGTGCTGTGCGCCGGTGCGGTGCAGAGCCCGGCGATCCTGCAGCGCTCGGGGATCGGCCCGGCCACGATGCTCGAGCGGGCCGGGGTGCGGGTGCGCCACGACCTGCCCGGGGTCGGCGCGAACCTGTGGGATCACCTGGCGGTGCCGTGGGTGGCGCGCGTCGATGCGGCACGCACGCTCGACGGAGCCGACACGCTCTGGAACCTGCTGCGCTGGCTGGTCGTCCGCCGCGGCCCGCTGAGTTCGAACGTCGCCGAGGCGGCGGCCTTCGTGCGCAGCGACGGCGCACGCTCGGGGCCCGCCGACCTGCAGCTGCACTTCGGACCCGCCTTCTTCGTTCGCCACGGCGAACTGCGCCGTCGGACGCCCCATCTCACGATCGGGCCGACGCTGCTGACGCCGACGAGCCGCGGCTCCGTGACGATTCGCAGCGGTGCAGCGGACGTCCCGCCACGGATCGACTCGCGTGCGCTCCAGGACTCCAGCGACGTCGCGCGCCTCGTCGCCGGCCTCGAGCTGGCGCGGGAGCTGATCGCGGCGTCGCCGCTGGCGCGCTACGTGCGCCACGAGGTCGACCTCGACGCGGCGGCGGGCGGCGGCTCACCCCCGGTCGGCGCCGCCCCCGATCTCGAGGCCCGGGTGCGCGGCTGGGCGCAGACGCTCTACCACCCGGCCGGGACCTGCGCGCTCGGCCGGCCGGACGACCCGGCTGCGGTGGTCGGTCCCGACCTGCGCGTGCGCGGCCTGCACGGGCTGCGGGTCGTCGACGCGTCGATCCTCACCCACCCCATTCGGGGCAACACGAACGCTCCCACGATGGCCGTCGCCGCGCACGCGGCGGATCGGATGCTGGGCGACGGCCGGCGGGACGCCGCCGACGCGGCGCCACCGGCGCCCGGGCGCGAGCAGGAGCGAGCCTAGCTCGCCGCGGTCGGCGCGTCTGCGTCCGCGGCCGGGGGCGTCTCCGCACCGATCCCGCCGCTTCCGCCCGCCGCGGTGTCGTCGCCCGCCCCCCACCGCGCGAAGCCCGCGCCGGGGTGGAGGTGCAGGGTTTGGGTCGGGAAGGCGAACTCGGCGTCCAGGTCGGCGAACCGCTCGACCAGGGCCAGATTGATCGCCTGCTGGATGTCCATGAAGACGTTGTAGTCGGCGCTGAGCACCCAGTACACCGTCTCGAAGTCCAACGACGACGGGCCGAAGCCCTTGAAGTGGCTGCGGTCGAAGCGGACCTGCTCCTGCGCCTCGACGACCTCGCGGATCTCGTCCGGGAGGCGTGCGAGCAGGGACCGATCGGTGTCGTAGGTGACGCCGACCGTGAACACGACCCGCCGCTCCTGCATCCGCTTGTAGTTGCGGATGCGGCTCTGGAGGAGGTCGTTGTTCGTGAACACGAGCTGCTCGCCCGAGAGGCTGCGGACCCGGGTGGTGCGCAAGCCGATCTGCTCGATCGTGCCCATGAACTCGCCGACGATCACGAAGTCACCGATCTCGAAGGGCTTGTCGAGCACGATCGAGAGCGAGGCGAAGAGGTCGCCCACGACGTTCTGCAAGGCCAGGCCGATCGCGATGCCGGCGATGCCGAGCGACGCGATCAGGGCGGTGACGTCGACGCCCATGGTGTCGAGCGCCACCAGGCTGAGCACCGTGAACAGCACCAGGCGACCGAGGAAGGAGATCGCCGCGAGCGTCGTGCGTCGCCCCGAGCCGATGTCGTCGCGCTCTTCGAGGGTCTGCAGCACGTAGCTGAGTGCGTAGTTGCCCCAGATGGCCGCCTGGATGAGCAGCGCGACGATGAGGGCGAGGTCGACGGCTTGGGCGTAGCGGGCCGGCAGGACGAGCGACTGGGCTGCGATCGCCAGGGCCGCGGCCAGGATCAACAGCGAGCGCGTGCGCCCGAGCAAGCCCACGACGAGGTCGTCGTAGGCGAAGTCGGTGGCGCCCGCCACGCGCTGGAGGCGTCCGCGGACGAGGCCGCGCGCCACCCGGAGCACGACGAAGATGGTGAGGGCGATGCCGCCGGCGACGAACCATTGGAGCATCGAGTTGCCGAGCAGGTCGCGGGTCAGGAGGGCGCTGAAGTCCATGGAGCCTCCGGGAGGCGGTCGGGGTGCGAACGGTTCGGGGGATCGGGTCGAGCGGAGATCGAGGGGGGGTCGTGCCGAGGGCCGGACGCTCGCTGGAGGTTCCGGCCGACGGCCGGTTCATCGTACCGGCATCGGTGGGGCGGTCGGCGGGCGGCGTGCAAGGCGCGGTCCCAGGCCGGATGCGTGCCGCGGGCTGCGGTGCCCGCCGCCCCCCGCGGTACCGTGCGGGCATGAAGATCTACACCAAGACCGGCGACGGCGGAACGACCGGGCTCTACGGCGGCGAGCGGGTTCCCAAGGACCACCCGCGCGTGGCCGCCTACGGCGCCGTCGACGAGGTGAACGCGCTGCTCGGCGTGGCGCGCGCGCACCTCGGTGGCGGGCGCATCGAGTCCGACGTGCACGAACTGCAGAACGCGCTGTTCGCGGTCGGCGCCGATCTGGCGACGCCCGCGGACGCGCCGCAGCGAGCGAAGATCGATCCGATCGGGCCGCAGGACGTGGCCCGGCTCGAGGCTCGCATCGACGCCTGGAGCGGCGAACTCGAACCGTTGACCTCGTTCGTCCTCCCTGGCGGAGCCCCGGCGTCGGCCGCGCTGCACGTGGCCCGCGCGGCGGCCCGCCGCGCCGAGCGCGCGGTCGTCGCGCTCGCTCGCTCCGAGACCGTGGGCGACAGCGTGCCCGTATGGCTCAATCGGCTCAGCGACCTGCTCTTCGTCCTGGCGCGGGCGGCGAACGTCGATGCCGGCGTGTCCGAGGAGCGCTGGCGCGTGGAAGCTCGCGTGAAGGGCGTTCCCTCCGACGGCTAGGCGCGGCGCAGGGTTCGCGCGCCTCCGCTAGACGGCGCGCGGGGGGCTCGCCTCGGCGTCGCGGTTCCAGGGCTCGAGGATCTCGCGTGCGAGGGCCCGGCCCTTGGGCGTCAGCTCGAGCCGCCGGCCGTCGCGTCGCACCACCGTTTCGTCGAGCGCCCGCACCAGGATGCGCCGGGCGCGCGGCGCGGGCCAGCGAAGGTGCTCGTGGAGCGCGGCCACGAGCGATTCCTCGGCGTCGGCGTCGTCCTCGTGGTTGAACAGATGCACCGCCAGCGCGCGCAGGTCGTTGCGTCGCGCGAGCCGTGCGCGACGGATCTCCTGCGCGATCAAGCCGTGGCGCGGCCCGAACAGGAAGGCCAGCGCGAGCAGCCCGCCGGCGGTCGCGGCCATGGTGCCGCCGATCGACACGTCCCACCGCAGCGCCAGGGCGTAGCCCAGACCGCTCGCGACGAAGGAGCTGGCCACGCCGATCGCGATCATGCGCCAGAGCCGATCGGTGAGGAGGTAGCCGGTGGACGGCGGGACGATCGCGAAGGCGACGAACAGCACCGCGCCCACGGCATCGAAGGCGGCCACCGCGGTGACGCTGGTGAGCGCGAGCAGCGCGTAGAAGAGCACGCCGGGGCGGAATCCGAGCGAGCGCGCGAGCGCCGCATCGAAGGTCGACAGCTTGAGCTCTTTGTAGAGAACGACGACGAAGAGGAGATTCACGACGGTCACCACCGCCATCCACACGAGCGAGGAGGCGATCTCGACGCCGGCGATGGAGATCGTGTCGAGCCAAACGAAGCCGATCTCGCCGAGCAGCACCGTGTGCGTGTCGATGTGCACGTCGCGCGCGTACAGGTTGAGCAGCAGCACGCCGATCGAGAACAGGGCGGGGAAGACCAGCCCGATGGCGGCGTCGTTCTTGACCCGTTCGGTGCGCGTGAGCAGCTCGGTGAGCCACACCGTCAGCAGACCGGTCAGCGCGGCGCCCACGATCTGCACGGGGCCGCTCGCCTGGCGCGTGAGCAACCAGGTGACGACGATCCCGAACACGATCGAGTGGCTGATCGCGTCGGTGAGCATGCTGTTCTCGCGGAGCACCAGGAAGGCACCGAGCAACGACGCCGCCGTTCCCACGAGCGCCCCGGTGGCGACGATGGAGACGGGGATCGACTGGAGGGCGTCGACGATCATCGGCGGCGGCCTTCGGGTGGGCGGCCGAGTTCGGCGACCACGCGCTCGGCCTCGTCGCGGCCTGCGGGGGTGAGCTCCCAGTGCACGCCTTCGTCGGGGCCGTGCTCGACGCGGGCGATGAAGCCGCGGTCGGCCAGGCGCGCCAGCGGTTGGTCGGTGGAGAAGCCGAAGTAGGCGTCGATCATGCCCTGCTCGGTCGGGTACGCGGGGTCGTCGTGGCGCCCCGAGAGGCGGTGGAGCGTGGCGAGCACCTGCTGCGAGCGCAGCCCGATGCGGACCCGGCGGCGTTCGAGCCAGGCCCACACGAGCCCCCGCTCGGGCGCGGCCAGCAGCGACACCAGCACCAGCGCCGTGGTCGAGAGGACGATCAGCGGCCCGGTGGCGAGGTTGCGCCCGGCGGCGCTGAGCAGGGCGCCGGCGATGCCGCCGGTGGCCCCGACCGCGGCCGCGAGCAGCACCATCCCCTCGAGGCGGCGGGTCCACTGGCGGGCTGCTGCGGCCGGGGCGATCACCATCGCGGCCATCAGCACGACCCCCACCATCTGCAGCCCGACCACGATCGCCAGGGCGATCATCAGCGTGAGCACCACCTCGAGGACGGTGACCGGGAGCCCGAGCGAGCCCGCGAACTCGGGATCGAAGCTCACCAGCTTGAATTCCTTCCACAGCCCGGCGACGAGCGCCAGCGCGAGGGCGGTGATGCCGCCCATGAGCCACAGGTCGCCGCGCAGGATGGCGGCCGCCTGCCCGAACAGGAAGGCGTCGAGCCCGCCCTGCGAAGCGTTCTGCGTGCCCTGGACGTAGGTGAGCAGCACCACGCCGATGGCGAAGAACACGCTCAGCACGATGCCGAGCGCGGCGTCGGTCTTGAGGCGCGAGCGCCGCGTCAGCACGAGCATGACGAGCGCTGCGAGCAGGCCGGTCGCCAGCGCGCCGGCGAGGATCGGACCGAGCGAGCGCCCCCCGGCGATGAGGAAGCCGATGCACACGCCGGGGAGGGCGGCGTGCGACAGGGCGTCGCCCAACAGGCTCTGCTCGCGGAGCACCGCGAAGCTGCCGAGGACGCCGCTCGAGACGCCGAGCAGGGCGGCTCCGATCACGACGTTTTGCACCGTGAAATCCGTGAACAGCGTCAAGAGCGCATCCATCACGCGGGTCCGCTCGATGCGCCGTTCGCGTCTGGAGGGTTCGGCGCGACCCCGGTCACGCAGGCGCTTTACGCCGCGATCATGGGTGAGAACCCCGCGCACTTCAAGGGGGATCCGCGCCGCCCGGTGGAGCGGGGACGATCCGACCTCTGGTCAACGGGGAGCGTCGTCTTCCCTGTCGGACAGCAGCTCCTCAACCACGGC
>CBDUCW010000011.1:0-17203 GCA_965365745.1 uncultured Trueperaceae bacterium | reverse complement strand
GAGGCCGAACTCCGGGGGCGGGCGCGTCTCGTCACCCACAACGCGGCCTTCGTCGCCTTCACGCCCTACGCGTCGCGCGCGCCCTTCGAGGTGTGGATCCAGCCCCGGCGCCACGAAGCCAGCTTCGGTCGCACGCCGAGCAACGCCCTTCCGGAGCTCGCCGCGCTGCTGCAGACGGTGGTGCGGGCGATCGCCGACGCGCTCGACGCGCCGCCGTTCAACGTGCTGCTGCACACCCTGCCCGACGGCGGAGACGACGCCTACCACTGGCACATGGAGATCCATCCGCGCCTGACCGCCCACGCCGGCTTCGATTGGGGCAGCGGCTTCTACGTCAATCCGACGCCGCCCGAGGACGCCGCGCGCTTCCTGCGCGAGGCGATCGCGCTCCACGACGTGACCCTGTGAGGCGGGCCGCGGTCGCTCGCGACCGGGGGACGCGCGGGTGGGCTGCCCGCGGGTCGTCGGGCGCGGGGCGCGGCCGACCGCGCGGGGAGGCGTCGCGAACGACGCGCGCGGCACGGCGGGGCGGACGGCGCGGGGACGCTCCCCGCGACGAGGAGCCGCGGCGCCGCCCCACGCGCGGCCCCCACCTGCCGGCACGGGGTGCCAGCCTCATCCTCGCCGCACTGGCGATCGTCGGGATCGCGCAGGGTGCGGTGATGCTGGCCATCGAAGCCCGGCGCATCGTGCACCTGCGCACCGAGATCCAGGGGCTCGAGCGGGACATCGCCGAGCTCGAGGCCGAGGCCTCCGAACTCCGCGCGGTGGCCGGCCACGCCGACGACGAGCTGTATCGCGAGCTGCTCGCTCGGCGCCAGGGCTTCGTGTTCCCGGAGGAGACCCGCGTGCTCCCGCTGACGCCGGGCGGCGGCGACCTCCGCTGAGCAGCGCCGGCGAGCGGAGCTCGGCCCCCGCGGGCCGGGCGCGCGCCCGACGGGTATTCTCGAGGGACGTTAGGGGCGCGACGCGCGCGACCCCCGGCGATCGCGGAGGCACCACGTGAGCGACGACACCCTGCGCCAGATGAACGAACTCACCGCCGAGATGGAGGAGCGGCGCAAGCGCGTCGAGCGCGGCGGGGGCGAACGGCGCATCGCCAAGCAACGCGAAGCGGGCAAGATGACCGCGCGCGAGCGAATCGAGGCTCTGCTCGACGACGGCAGCTTCGTCGAGACCAGCGTCTTCGTCGAGCACCTCGGCGGCGGCATGATGGGCGACATCGAGGCGCCGGGCGAGGGCGTGGTGACCGGCTACGGCGAGATCGACGGCCGGACCGTCTTCGTGTTCAGCCAGGACTTCACCGTGATGGGCGGCTCGCTGGGCAAGATGCACGGGCAGAAGATCGCCCGGCTGATGGACCTCGCAGCGCAGTCGGGCGCACCGATCGTCGGACTCAACGACTCCGCCGGCGCTCGCATCCAGGAGGGCGTCGACGCCCTCTCGGGCTACGGCGAGGTGTTCTATCGGAACGCGATCTACTCCGGCGTCGTGCCGCAGATCTCGGCCATCCTCGGGCCGTGCGCGGGCGGCGCGGTCTACAGCCCGGCGCTCACCGACTTCGTGCTCATGGCCGAGGGGACGAGCTACATGTTCATCACCGGTCCGCAGGTGATCAAGTCGGTGACCCGCGAAGAGGTGGGCTTCGAGGAGCTCGGCGGTGCGACGGTGCACGGGAAGAAGTCCGGCGTCGCGCACCTCGTGGCCGAGAACGACGCGGCGGTGCTGGCCCGCATTCGCGACCTGCTCGCGTACCTTCCCTCGAGCGCGGGGGAGGCGCCGCCCGAGCGGCCCACGCGCGACCCGGCCGATCGGGCCACGCCGCGGCTGATGGAGATCGTGCACCCGGACCAGCGCCGCCCGTACCCGATGCGCGAGGTCATCGCCGAGGTGGTCGACGACCACGAGGTGCTCGAGATCCAGCCCGACTTCGCCAAGAACATGCTCGTCGGCTTCGCCCGGCTCGACGGCCACCCCATCGGCTTCGTCGCCAACAATCCGCGGCACCTCGCCGGCACGCTCGACATCGACGCGGCCGACAAGGCGGCGCGCTTCATCCGCACCTGCGACTGCTACGACATCCCGATCGTCACCTTCGTCGACGTCACCGGCTTCCTTCCCGGCGTCAAGCAGGAGCATGGCGGGATCATCCGGCACGGTGCCAAGATGCTCTACGCCTACGCGGAGGCCACGACCCCCAAGATCACGCTGATCACCCGCAAGAGCTACGGCGGCGCCTACCTGGCGATGAACAGCCGCGACATGGGCGCCGACGTGGTGCTCGCGTGGCCGACGGGCGCCGTGGCCGTCATGGGCGCCGAGGGGGCGGCGAACATCATCCACCGCCGCGAGATCGAGGCGGCGCCCGATCCCGAGGCGGCGCGCAAGGCCAAGGTCGACGAGTACCGGCGTCGTTTCGACAACCCGTGGTGGGCCGCCTCGCGCGGCTACATCGACGACGTGATCGAGCCCAAGGAGACGCGCCGGGCGCTGATCCGTCACCTCGCCATGCTGCGAGGGAAGTCGGTGCAGCGGCCGTATCGCAAGCACGGCAACGTGCCGCTCTGAGCCAGCCGCGCGCACGCGGCGGCACGCATCGGTCTCGCACCGATCGCCGCGCCATCCCCCGTGCGACCGAGAGAGGGGCGCCATGACCGACCCGACCGATCCGCGAACGTGGCCCGAGGCGGAGGTCCGCGCGCGCTTCGCCGAGCTCCAGGCGAAGCTGCCGGCGATGTGGCGGGACATCGGTCGCGAGGATCCCGGCGGCCCTGCCCAGGAAGGCAACACGATCGTCGTCGTGCCGAGCCTGTCGATCGATCTCGTGTCCGAACTTCCCAGCCCCCGGTTGCGCGCCTATGAGGAGCGCCTCGTGTTCCTCCTGCTCCTGCTGGCCCAGCCCGAGGTGCGCATCGTGTACGTCAGCTCCGAGCCCGTGCCCGCGACGGTCGTGGACTACATGCTCGGGCTGCTCCCACGGGTGGTGGCGAGTTCCGCCCGTCGACGACTCACGCGGATCGCCCTGCACGACGGCAGATCCATGCCGCTCAGCGCGAAGCTGCTCGAACGCCCGCGCGAACTCGCGAGGATCCGAGCGGCCGTTCCGGATCCGGATCGCGCGCACATGGTGCCGTTCACGACCACCGGTGGCCCTGGGAATCCCGATGTACGCGGCGGACCCCGACCTTCTCGAGCTGGGCACGAAGAGCGGGGGCCGTCGGCTGTTCGCGGAGGAGGGGGTGCCGCATCCTCCGGGAGGCCGGGACCTCCGTTCGGAGGATGATCTCGTCGACGCGGTGCTGGATCTGCTCCGCGGTGAGGCGCCCCCACGCCGGGCCGTGGCGAAACTCGACGAGGGTGCGGGCGGGCTCGCCAATACGACGATCGACCTCTCCGATCTCGTCGAGGGGCCCACCTCCGCCGTGCCGCCCGATCGAGAGGCGGTGCGCGAACGCGTCCGCTCGATGGCCTTCGAAGTCGACTGGATGGACTACCCGATGTTCCTCGCGGCGTTGGAACGCGAAGGAGGGGTCGTCGAGGCGTGGCTCGACGGCGTCGAGGTCGCCAGCCCGTCGGTGCAGCTCCGAATCTCGCCGCTGGGCGACGTGCAGATTCTGTCCACGCACGACCAGATGCTCGGTGGACCGAGCGGCCAGAGCTTCCTGGGCGCGCGCTTCCCGGCACGCGCCGCCTACGGAGCCACCATCGTCGATCTCGCACGCCGCGTCGGGAACCGACTCGCCCGCGAGGGCGTGCTCGGCCGCTTCGCGATCGACTTCGTGGTGGCGCGCGATCCCAGGAGCGACCGATGGACTGCCTGGGCGATCGAGATCAACCTGCGGAAGGGCGGCACGACGACTCCGTATCTGACGCTCCAGTACCTGACCGACGGACGGTTCGACGCCGACGAGGGCGTCTTCCGCACGGCCCGCGGCGATCCGAAGGCCTACGTGTCCGGCGACCACCTCGGTTCGCCGGCCCTGCGCGCCCTTTCGGCCGACGACCTGTTCGACGTGGTGAGCCGGCACAGGCTCCACTTCGACCACGCGCGGCAGACGGGCGTCGTCCTTCACATGATGAGCGCTGTGGGCACCTACGGCGACTTCGGGGTCACCGCGATCGGGGACGACCTCTCCGAGGCACAGGCGCTGTACGACCGTCTGCTGGAGGCGGTAGAGGCCGAGGCTTTGCGGCGCTAGACACGGCCGCAGCGCCCGAACCGCGCTAGCCTCGGGCGACGCACGCGGGGTCCCCCTTCCGGGCCCCACCGCCCATCGAACCCGTGACGCACGCGCCGTCGGAGCGAACGCCCGAGCCCACGCTCGGCGCGCTTTGGTGTCGCGTCGGAGGAGGTCGCATGAATCTCTCGCCCGAAACGATCGACAGCTGGGTCGACATCGCCACGACCGCCGGTCTCAACGTGCTCCTCGCCGCCGCCATCCTGGTGGCCGGCTGGATCGTGGCGCGCTGGGCCGGCCGTGCGGTCGGTCGCCTCACCGCCGCCAACGAGTCGATGGACAAGACGATCTCGATGGTGCTCGTGCGCCTCGTCCGGATCGCCATCCTGGCCTTCACCTTCATCGCGGTGCTCAACCGCTTCGGCATCCAGACCACGAGCATCGTCGCCCTGCTCGGTGCCGCCGGCCTCGCCGTCGGCCTCGCGCTGCAGGGCAGCCTGTCGAACGTCGCCAGCGGCGTGATGATCCTCGGCCTGCGCCCGTTCAAGGTCGGCGACGCCGTGGACATCGGCGGGTCGATGGGCGTCGTCGAGGACATCGGGCTGTTCCTGACGCGCCTCAAGACCTTCGACGGTGTACCGGTGTACATGCCCAACAGCCAGGTCTTCGGCTCCGAGATCAAGAACTTCACCTCGGTCGAGAATCGCCGGATCGACCTGATCGTGGGCATCGGCTACGGCGACGACATGCAGCAGGCGCTCGACGTCCTGAAGGAGGTCGTCGCGGCCGACGAGCGCGTGCTCGACGACCCCGAGCCGGTGTTCGGCGTGGACACGCTGGGCGACAGCTCGGTCAACCTGCTCGGCCGCTTCTGGGTCCCCCGCGCCGACTTCCTCGCCGCCAAGATGGAGCTGACGCAGCGAGTGAAGGAGGCCTACGACGAGGCCGGGATCGAAATCCCCTTCCCGCAGCGCGATCTGCACATCATCCAGGACGGCGACGACGCGATCGCCACGCGGTCGATCACGAACTGACGCCGCCATCGACCGGTTCCGGCCGCCCGTCGGAACGGTGCCCGACGTCGAGCCACGACCCCCCGGTCGTGGCTCGACGCTGTTTTTATCGCGGCGGTCGCGAGCCGTCCCGCCGATGGTCGTCGCCTGCGGAGGCGTTCGTCTAGTCGCCCCGCGTGCGCAGCTCGGGCAGGTAGATCGCCAGCGCAGCGATCGTCAGGATGGCCGAGGCCACGAACAGGACGCCGAAGGCGCCCGGTCCGGGTTCCGGCCCCCCGGTCGCGGTCAGCAGCACGCCCAGCAGCCACTGCTGCACGAAGCCGCCGCCGAACATGCACAAGTTGAGGGCGGTGACCGCTCGGCCCGTGTGGCTGAGCGGAAAGGCGGCCCGCGCCTGTGCGAAGAGCTGCAGGGAGGAGGCGAGCGCAGCGCCGAGCACGAAGAACAGCAGCGTCAGGACGCCGTCGCCGGGTGCGGGGCGAAAGGCCAGCGCGATCTGCACCGCGAGCGTCGCCAACCCGGCACCGAGCATGGTGCGCGGCACCCCGACGCGCGTCGCGACGACGCCGGCCACCAGGTAGCCCGCGGTGATTCCGGCGCCGAAGCCGACGAGCACGTTGCCGACCGCCACCTGCTCGAGGCCGATGCCGGTGCTCAGGTAGGGACCGGCCCACAAGCTCTGCCAGGCGAAGCTGCTCCCGCTGAGCGCGAAGCCGAGCGCTCCGAAGCGCCAGAAGCGGGGGTTCCGGAAGATGAGACCGAACCCGCCTTCGCCGCCGTCGGTGCCGGCCTCGCCGACGTCCGCTCCGTCGGTGGCTTCGTCGTCGGCGTCGTCGTGCGGCGCGTCTCCCGAGGCGCCCGGGCCGGGCGTCGCTACCAGCGCGATGAGCGCCGCGGCGACCACCACGGCCCCACCGGCGACCACGAAGGCCGCCCGCCAGCCGGCCAGCGACTGGAACCAGGCCAGCGGCGTGGCCGCGAGCAGGGCGCCCATCGAGCCGAGCGCCACCAGGGCGCCCGAGGCAAGCCCGAAGCGCTTCTGCGAGAAGTGCCCCGAGAGCGACTTGAAGGCCCCCATCAGCGCCCCGGCCGTCCCGAGGCCGATGAGGGCCCGGGCAGCGCCGGCCGAGAGGAAGCCGGTGGCGGCCGAGAACACGAAGCTTCCGACGGCCGCGAGAAGCAGCAGGCCCGAGGTGCTGAAGCGTGCCCCCCAGCGATCGAGCACGGCGCCGAACGGGAGCTGCGCTGCGGCGAAGACGAGCAGGTAGAGGCTGGTCATGAGCCCGAGCTGCTCGGGGCGCAGCGACAGGTCGACGGCGAGGTCGTCGGCGAGCACGGCGTTCGCGTTGCGCAGGAAGTACGACATGAAGTGCCCGAAGGCGAACACGAAGAACACGCGCCAGCGAAGCGGCATCGTCAACTCCTTCCGGACGGATCTGGGTCCGCCGGCCGGAACCGTACGACGACCGCCGCGGGCGCGAATTCGCGCGGACGGCGCATGCAGGGCATGAACCGCAGCCTAGCACCGCCGTCGGGGCGCCACGCGGCGCCCCGACGGTGCGTTGGAGCGCGCCCCGGTGCGGGCGGAGGCGGGCCGAGCCGGACCCCGGCCGGCGGCCGGGTCAGGGCAGACGGCGACGGGCGTAGGCCTCGAGTTCGCGCTCGAGCCGATCGGTCGCCCAGCCTTCGTCCAGGCCCCGCTGCGCCATCTGCAGGGCGGTTTCGGGCGCGTTGCCGCCGATCGGCGGGTCCGCGTCGAGGTTGGTCGGGAACGAATAGCCGTCGGCGGCGGAGGTCAGCGCCGCCGAGGCGCCTGCGGCGTCGAGGCTGCCGTCGGCCAACCGCCGCGCCACGACGGGATACACCGCCGTCAGCAGCGCGCGACGATCGATCGACTCCATCGGCCGCCCGAACGCCGCCGAAATCTGAAGCAGATTCGCGATGCGGTCGTGCGACGACCGGTTGGAGCCGGCGCCGTGGAGCAGGGCCGGGCTGAAGAAGACGGCGTCGCCCTTCGCGAACGGAATCTGCACGCACCGAGCGTCGAACTCGTCGAGGAAGCGGTCGTCGTTCGCCGCGAGGTAGCCCGCGGGGTACAGCTGCGAGAACGGGAGGAAGCGGGTCGGACCCGACGCGAGCGGCATGTCGACGTGGGCGACGGCGCCCTGCAGCGTGAGGTACTGCGAGGCGATCTGGAGGTGGGCGGGGTAGGCCGCGACGATCCGCGGATCCTGGAATCCGAGGTGGTAGTCCCGGTGCGGGGCCTGCGCGTCGCTGCCGGGTTTGACCGTGTTCATCTGCGCGGTCATCTGCCAGCCGGGCCCGAGCCACGCTTCGGCGGCGAGGGCCAGAAGCGGGTTTCCGTAGTACGCCACGAAGGCCTCGGGATCGCGCAGGCCGACCTTCTGCAGCGCATTCCAGATGCGCTCGTTGTTCCCGAAGTGATCGCCGTGCCCCGAGCCCGCGGCTCGTTCGTCGGCCACGATCGCTCGAAAGACGTCGGTGCTGCGATCGACCGGGGCGACGTCGTCGAAGGCGCCCGCGATGGCGATGACACCGGGACCGTCGCGCAAGGCCGTGCACCATTCGGACCGCAGCGAGACGACGCCGTCCGCCGATGCCAGCAGGGCGCGCGCGTCGCCGCCGTCGTAGATCGGGATGTCGTGCCGAACCTCGGCCGCGTGCGGGTAGTCGGCCGGATCGACTTTGCGGTCGCAGAGCCGCCGGAACGCGTCGAGATCGAGGCTGGCTGCGCCGAAGAAGGCCGGGAGCTCCGACGAGCGATCGGTCGGTTCGAAGGCCATGGGAACCTCCTGCAGGTCCGCCCGCGGACGCGCGCTCCTCACGAGGGAGCCACGCTGCACGTGCGCGGGGTCGAGGCGGATTGGGCCGGCGTTCTGCAGCATCGTCGGCGGCTCCGCACCTGTCAAGCAGGGGTTGCATCCCGCGCAACGGGCGTCGGTCCGCGTTGCGCGGGGCGCGGTCGTGCGACCCGAGGCGTTCGCCCGGAGCCGCTCGCCCAGATCCGTTCGCCAAGAACCGTTCGCCAAGACCGGTGAGCTCGGGCCTTGGCGTCGAGCCTTCAAACACCCGGCCCGCCCTTCGGGCCTACGAAGACCTGGCCGCCCTTCGGGCCTAGTTGCGGTAGTTGGGCATGCCCCCCGGATCGTTGTCGAGCACGTCCTCGATGCGCTGCATGACGGCCTCGTCGAGGTGCTCGACGACCTCGAGCGCCTGCATGTTCTGCTCGACCTGCGCCACCTTGCTGGCGCCGGTGATCACGGTGCTGACGCGTTCGTTCTTGACCGCCCAGGCGAGTGCGAGCTGCGCCCGCGTGATGCCGAGCTCGTCCGCGATCGGCTTCAGATCGCGCGCCTTCTGCAGCTGGGCGCGCCCCCGGTCCGACTCGAGCCGCTTGCGGAGGAATTCGTAGCCCTCGAGCTGCATCCGGCTCCCCTCGGGGATGCCGTCGTCGTACTTGCCGGTCAGGATGCCGGAGGCCAGCGGGCTCCACGTTGTGAGGCCGAGCCCCATGTCGCGGTACAGCGGCAGGTACTCCTTCTCGACGCGTTCACGGTGGAGCATGTTGTATTGCGGCTGCTCCATGGTGGGCGGCTGCATGCCGAGCTGGCGGGCGATCTCGTAGGCCTGACGGATCTGCTCGGCCGACCACTCGCTCGTTCCCCAGTAGAAGGCCATGCCCTGGTCGATGAGGTAGTTCATCGCCCGCACCGTCTCTTCGATCGGCGTCTGGGCATCGGGGCGGTGGCAGAACACGAGGTCGACGTAGTCGGTCTTGAGGCGCTTCAGCGCCGCCGTGGCGCCCTCGACGATGTGCTTGCGGCTCAGCCCCGAGTCGTTCGGGCCGTCGCCGCCCCAGAAGATCTTGGTCGACAGCACCAGATCCGAGCGCGTCCAGCCGAGCTTCTCGATGATGGTGCCCATCATCGTTTCGGCCTGCCCGCCGGCGTAGGCCTCGGCGTTGTCGAAGAAGTTCACGCCGTGCTCGCGGGCGGCGACCATCAGATCGGTGGCCGCCTCCTCGCCGATCTGGTTGCCGAAGGTGACCCAGGCGCCGAACGAGAGGGCCGAGACCTTGAGGCCGGAGTTTCCGAGATTGCGGTAGATCATGTGCGCCTCCTGAGGGCGTCGGGAGCGACCGTGGGTACGCCGGCCGGGATGGGCGGGCGGTCGCGGTGCGATGGGGAAGGGGGGGTGCCGAACGGGCCGCCGAGGATGCGCACGCGAACGCGCGGGGGTCGATGGGGCTCGCAGCAGGGAACGGTACCCGCGCGTCGGATGCGCGGCCGTAGGCTGCCCCGCACTGCACCGCTCCCGCCCGGCCGGGTTCGGCACCTGCCGCGGGGCGGGGCCGCGGTGGTCCGGTCGGGCGCTAGCCTCGCCGCGGCGCACGGCCGAGGGCGGCATGCGCCGGCCGACGCCGCCGCTCGCGGGACGGTGGCATACTCGAACTCGGTGCAGGCTGGGGCGCCGCCGCGGAGCGACGCCCACGCCTCGGCCCCGTCCGCTTCGGCGGACCCATCCGTTTCCCGTGACCGCAACGCCGACGTTTCACTTCTGTGGAGGAACCCCCATGGCCCGAGGCTTGAATCGCATCACGCTCGTCGGAACGATCGTCCAACCCCCCGAACTGCGCTACACGCCGGGCGGCCTCGCCATCCTCGAGCTCAACCTGGCCGGCAACGACCACGTGCTCGGCGACGACGAGGTCATGCGCGAGCTGGCCTGGTACCACCGCGTGACCGTGTTCGGGAACCAGGCCGAGGCCTTCGCCGACCAGCTCGAGGTGGGCATGCCGGTGTTCGCAGACGGACGCCTCGACTACCGCAGCTGGGAGACCGACGACGGGCAGCGGCGCAGCGCCCTCGACGTCGTCGCCAACCGCGTCGATCCGTTGACGATGGGCGCCCGCACGGGCGAGACGACCGTCGCCGACGTCAAGGGGCAGGAGCGGTTGCGCGATGCGGTCAACGCGGTGGCGATCGTCGGCAACCTCACGCGCGACGCCGAGCTCCGCTACACGCCGACCGGCAGCGCCGTGACGCGCTTCTCGGTCGCGGTCAACGAGCGCTACACCGACCGCCGCGGACAAGACCAGGAGACCACGCACTTCGTCGACGTCAACGTGTGGCGCGAACTCGCCGAGGCGGCCGGCGAGCTGCAGAAGGGCGACCCCGTGTTCGTGACCGGGCGCCTGGTGAACGACAACTGGACCGATCAGCAGGGGAACCGCCGCTACGTCACCCGCGTCGAGGGCGACCGGATCGAGTTCCTCACCCGCCCGAATTCCGCGGCGCGCAGCAGCCGGCCGTCGAACGAGGCGGCGTCGCGCGAGCCGGTGGCGTCGTCGGGCGGAGCGTCGAACCTCGACATCGACGAGGAGTTCCCGCCCGAGGACGACCTGCCCTTCTGAGGCAGCGCCGGTCCGCACCGGCGCGAGGCGACCGAGAGCGATTCGGGGCGCGGGGCCGACCCGCACGACCGGGCGACGCGACGCACCACGGTGCGTCGCGTCGCGATTCGGTTCGGCGCGCCGTGGCAGACTTCGGCCATGAGGACGTCGTTCGACCCCGCGCTTGGCGGCGGCGCCGATCGCACCGGCGAGACCGTCGGCGAGCCCGCGCTCGAGGCGGCAGCCCGCCTGCTGCGTGGGCGCGCCACGCTGGTGCTGTCGGGAGCCGGGATCAGCACCGAGTCGGGGATCCCCGATTACCGCGGGCCCGGCACGCGGCGGCGTGCGTCGCCGATGCGCTACCAGGAGTTCGTCAAGCGGCCCGAAGCGCGGCGTCGCTACTGGGCCCGGAGCTTCGTGGGCTGGCCCGCCGTGGCGCGGGCGAACGCCAACGCAGGGCATCGAGCGGTCGCTCGGCTCGAGGCGGCCGGTCAGGTGCTCGGGGTGTTGACGCAGAACGTCGACGGCCTGCATCAAGAGGCCGGCTCGCGGCGTGTCATCGATCTCCACGGCCGCCTTGACGCGGTTCGCTGCTTGGCCTGCGGCGTCGTGACCTCGCGGCGGGCTCTGCAGACCGAGATGGCGCGCCGGAACCCGAACTTCGCCGATCGCGAGGCGCGGGAGATCAAGCCCGACGGCGACGCCGACATCGACCCGGCCGAACTCGAGACGTTCCGCGTCCCGTCCTGCGCGGCCTGCGGGGGCGTGCTCAAGCCCGACGTGGTGTTCTTCGGCGAGAACGTTCCCAAGGCGCGCGTCGAAGCGGCCTGGCGCATGCTCGCGGAGGCCGAGGCCGTGCTCGTCGTCGGTTCGTCGCTGACGGTGCGCTCGGGATACCGATTCGTGGTGCGCGCCGCCGAGGACGGGGTACCGGTGGTGATCGCCAACGACGGACCCACGCGCGGCGACGGCGAGGCCCGGGTGCGGCTGACCGGGCGGCTCGGGGCGGTGCTTCCGGCTCTCGAGCGACGGCTTCGCTGAGCGGAGACCGCGAGACGGGCCGTGCCCGGCTGCGGATCTCGGCCGCCCGGCGGGCAGCGACGGGGGCCGGGAACGACGGCCGTCGGGGAGCGACCGGGGCGGGAGGGGCGCCCCCGGCGACGTATACTCGGCGCATCCCTACAAGAGCTTCCCGCCCCAAGCGATAGAGAGGCCCGCAGCGTGGCGCACCGAGGATCGAACGGCGAGCAGCGACGCGCGCCGACGAACGTCGCGGAGGGGGAATCGCTCGATCCCCTCGGCGCCCTCGCGACGCTCGCGGCGGCGACGTTGCGGGCGTCGCAGTCGCTGCGGCTCCGGATCGGTGGGCAGCGCACGGTGGCGGTCGTGGACGAGGGTGCACCCATCCCGGTGCGCACCGATGCGTCGCCGCTCGCGGCAGAGGTCCTGGCGCGGCGGGACACGGCGCGCCCCCTCGTCGTGGCCGACCTCGCTGCCTCTCCGTACGCCGACGATCCGGCGCTGACCGGCGCGGCCGGTGCCCGGTGGTTGGCGTTGGTCGTGGCCAGCGACGTGCAGGGGGGCGTGCACGCCGTCGGAGCGATGGCCGATGCGCCACGCGGCGAACGTTCGACCGATCCCTCCCAGCTCGCGGCGCTCCAGACCCTGCTGCGCGCCGTCGGCGGCGCCCCGACTGCGGGCGGCCGCACGATCGATGCCTACGAACGGCGCGTGCGCGAGGCCGCCGCCCTCTCCCTGGCGTTGCGCGACGACGAGGACCTCGGCTCGGCCCTCGCCGCGGGCTTCGAGCGGCTCCGGCTCGTGGCCGAGGCCGACGTGGGCGTCGTGCTCATGGTGCGGGCGGGGGCCGTGACCTTCGAGCGCACGGCGGGGCTGCCGCCGGCCGAGGCGGGGGCCGTGCTCGGCGCCACGCCAGGCACGACGGCGGCAGAGCTCGACGCGCTCGTCGGCGCCTCCGGACAGCGGCTCCCGCCCACGCTCCTCGGCCTCGACGATGTCGCCACGCTCATCGGGGTCCCGGTCCGGGACCCGCACTCGGGCCGTCTGCTGGCCGTTCTCGCGCTCGGGGCGCGCCACGGCGGCGACGGCCTCGGGCGCAGCGCCTTCCTGCTCGCCCGGGCCTTCGCCCGGCAGCTCGCCCAGATCCACGGGCGACTGGCCGGCGAGGCCGAGCGCGAGCGCCTGCGCGAAGCCTCCCTGAGCAACTACGCCGCGCTGCTCGAGCGGGGCGGCTACGAGGACGCCGGTCATACGGCGCGCGTCACACGCGCCGCCGAGCGCTTCGCCGATGCGCTCGGTTTGGACGCGGACGCCCGGCGCGACCTCGTGTGGGGTGCTCGCCTCCACGACGTCGGCATGCTGGCCGTGTCGCTCGACCTGCTGCGCCGTCCCCGTCTGCTGACCTCGGCCGAGCGCGAGTCCGTCGAGGCGCACGCCGAGGCCGGCGTCGACATGATCGCCTCGCTGCCCTTCGTCCCCGCCGGCGTCCGTGCGGTGGTTCGCCACCACCACGAACGATGGGACGGAACCGGGTACCCCGATGGCCTCGCGGGCGACGCCATCCCCATCGCCGCGCGGGCCTTCGCCGTCATCGACGCCTACGATGCGCTGACCCGTCGGCGCCCGTTTCGCGACGCCTGGAGCCACGAGGCGGCGCGGACGTGGCTTCGCGAGCAGAGCGGTGCGGCCTTCGACCCCTGGCTCACCGAGGTGTTCCTGACCGCAGGGATCGTCGAAACGCTGGCCTGAGCCGGCCGGATCGCGCCAGCCGGACCACGGCGGCAGGACCGCGGCGACCCGACCGGGTGGGTCGCCTGCGACGCCGAGATGGACGGCGACGCGCGCCCGCGGCGCCGGAGCCGAGCGCGATGCGGGCCTCCGAGAGGTCCGACGGTCGCGCGGTACGCTGCCGCATGATTCCGCGCTCGACGCCCATCCGAATCCGTTCCCAGCGCAGCGACCTCCGTACGATCGAGGCGGACGCGCTCGTGGTGGCCCTGCTGCGCGACACGTCCGACCTGCCGGGCCCCGTGGAGGCCCTCGACGCGGCCCTCGACGGGGCGATCCGGGAGCGCATCGCCGCCGGCGACCTCAGCGGTCGTGCGGGTCAGGTCGTGACCCTCTATCCGCGCGGCGCCGTCGCGGCCGATCGCATCTTGGTGGTCGGCGTGGGAGCCCGGGGCGAGCTCGACCTCGAGGCGGTTCGCCGAGCGGCGGCCGCCGCCGCGAAGCAGGCCCGTGCGCTGGGAGCGTCACGCCTCGCCTTCGTCCCGCTCGGCGCCGGCGCGACCGGCCTCGCCGTCGACGCGGCAGCGCAGGCCACGGCCGAGGGTGCGAGCCTGGCCCTCTACCGCGTCCGTCGGCCCGCATCCGCGGACGACGGGCACGGCATCGGTGGCAACGGATCCGCCTCCGACGAGCCCGATGCGGACGACCGCACCCCGGCAGGGGACGCGGCGCGCGAGGTGCGCGAGATCGTGCTCGTCGGGAGCGAGACGACCGGCAGCCCGACGGCGGGGGGCGACGACGGCCTCGAGGCGGGCGTGGCGCGCGCCGACGCCGTGGTCGCGGGCGTGCTCCTCACCCGCGACCTCGTCAACGCTCCGCCCAACGTCCTCACGCCGAGCGCGCTGGCCGACGCCGCGCGCGAGGTCGGAGGGGCGCACGGGCTCGACGTCCACGTGGGCGATCGCGCCTGGATCGCGGGGCAGGGGATGGGCGCGCTGCTGGCGGTGGCGCGCGGCTCGCGCAACGACCCGCGCTTCGTCACGCTCGCCTACGACGGCACACCCGATGGCACACCCGATGGCACACCCGATGGCACACCCGATGGCGCACCCGACGGCGCACCCGACGGCACACCCGATGGTGCACCCCACGTCGTGCTCGTCGGCAAGGGCGTCACCTTCGACTCGGGCGGCCTCACGCTCAAATCCCGAACCGGCCTGATCACGATGAAGAGCGACATGGCCGGGGCCGGGGCGGCGCTCGGAGCGATCGATGCGGTGGCGCGTCTGGGGCTTCCGCTCCGCGTCACGGCGGTGCTGGCCTGCGTCGAGAACATGCCCGACGGGAACGCCTACCGCCCTTCCGATGTCATCACCGCGGGCGACGGAACGACGATCGAGATCATCTCGACGGACGCGGAGGGGCGTCTGGCGCTCGCCGACGCGCTGCATTGGACCAAGCGGCTCGAGCCCAGCGCCGTCATCGACCTGGCGACCCTGACCGGCTCGGCGGTGACCGCGCTCGGCCGGGGCGTCGCCGCGGGGCTGTTCAGCAACGACGACGCGCTCGCCGCCCGGTTGGCCGAGGCCGGGGCGGCGACCCACGAGCGCGCCTGGCGCCTGCCGCTCTACGACGACTACCGCTCGAAGATCCAGACCGACGTGGCCGACCTGAAGAACACGGGCGGCGCCGGCGGCGGCGTGGGCACCTCGGCGGTCTTCCTCGAGCACTTCACCGAGTACCCCTGGGCGCACCTCGACATCGCTCCCGTCGCCTACCACAGCAAGGCCACGCCCTACACGCCCAAGGGAGCCACCGGCTTCGGCGTCCGGCTGCTGGTCGAGGCGCTGCG
Source organism: uncultured Trueperaceae bacterium (assembly GCA_965365745.1). GTDB lineage: Bacteria > Deinococcota > Deinococci > Deinococcales > Trueperaceae > CBDUCW01. The sequence continues at coordinate 1,999 of CBDUCW010000011.1, read as the reverse complement.
TCGGTGGCCCGCGGCCGGCCGCTGAGCGCGAACCCGTGACCGATCCCGACCGCGACCGCGCGCCCGAACCCGCGCCCGAATCCGCGACCGAGCGTGTGACCGCAGCTGCGATCGCCGCGGCGGTCGATGCGATCGATGCCCGCTTCCTCGACACGCCGCAGCTCGAGTTCGAGGCGGTGAACGACGCGCTCGGCGCCCGGCTGCTCCTGAAGGTCGAGACGGTGAACCCGATCCGCTCGTTCAAGGGGCGGGGGGCGTCGGCGTACGTGGCCGCGCTGGGTCGAACGCCTCCTCGGCTGGTGTGCGCGTCGGCCGGAAACTTCGGGCAGGGCCTCGCCTGGGCGGCCCGGGCCCGGGGCGTCGCGCTCACGATCTTCGCGGCGGAGGGCGCCAACCCGCTCAAGATCGAGCGCATGCGGGCGCTCGGCGCCGAAGTGCGGCTCGCGGGCCACGACTTCGACGCGGCCAAGGCCGCCGCTCGCGACCACGCCGAGGCGAGCGGCGCTCGCTACGTCGAGGACGGGCGCGAACCCGAGGTGACGATCGGAGCGGGCACGATCGGGCTCGAGCTCGACCGCGACCCCGAGCCGATCGACGCCGTGCTCGTCCCGGTGGGGAATGGGGCGCTGATCGGGGGCGTCGGGACCTGGTTTCGTGCCCATCGCCCCACCACCCGCATCGTCGGCGTCGTGGCCGAGGGCGCTCCGGCGATGCGGAGATCGTGGGAGCGCGGCGGCGTGGTCGAGACCGACAGCGCCGAGACCGTCGCCGACGGGATCGCCGTCCGGGTGCCGGTTCCCGCCGCCCTCGAGGTGATGGCCGACGTCGTGGACGCCATGGTCGCGGTGGCCGACGACGAGATCCTCGCGGCGATGCGCGTGGTGCACGAGCATGCCGGGCTGGTGGTCGAGCCGGCCGGCGCGGCGGGGCTCGCGGCCGTGCTCGCGCACCCCGAGCGGTGGCGCGGCCGGCGCGTGGCCACGCCGCTCTGCGGCAGCAATCTCACGCCCGAGCAGATGCGGCGCTGGCTGGCCTGAGGGCGGGCTCGGCCGCACGGTCGTGTCGGGGCTTTGGCGTACGACGGTGCGGGCTCCGGCCGGTGCGCCGACGGTCGTAGCCTGGAGCGAGGGGAGGGCCCAGGATGTTCGATCGCAAGGCCATCTGGATTCCGCGGGCGCTGGCCATCGCGTTGGCCGCCGTCGTGTCGATGTTCGCCTTCGACGTCGTCACCGAGGGGTACGGCCTCTGGCGGACGGTCGGGGCGCTGCTGGTCCACCTCGTGCCGACCTTCTTGGTGCTCGCCGCGCTGCTCGTCGCGTGGTTCGAGGAACGCCTGGGCGGCGTGCTGTTCTTGCTCCTGGCCGGCGCGTATCTCTGGATGACCGAGGGCCGGGCCTCCGCGCTCGTGCTCGCGGGCCCCGCGATCCTGATCGGGGTGCTGTTCGTGCTGCTGCCGCGGCACGAGCGGCGGAAGATCGCCCGAACGTAGGGGGACCCGAGCAGGCCGTCGCCCGTGCCCGCACAATTGCCGTGGGCACGGAGCCGGCGCGTCGCCGGCGGGATGCGCGCCTACTCGATCTCGCGCAGGTCTTCCATGACCTGCCAGCCCACGCCCGCCGGGGTCTGCTCGAGCTTCTCCTGGATGCGCTCGGCGAGCCACGGAACCAAGCGCTCGGGTTCGGGGCCCGGGTCGACCTGGACGACGGTGAACTGGTAGAGCCGCTGGGTCTCGGCCAACGTGCCGTCGTCGAAGAAGGTGAAGGGCGCGCGCTCGAGCCGGTCCCACAGCAGGTGGACGCCGGGATCGATCGTGGTCGGCAGCCAGTCGCCGAGGTCGAGGTCGAGCTCGATCGGATGCCAGATGTAGCCCTGCAACAGCTTCATCAGCGAGCGCGCGCCCCCGCCGGCATCGTCGGGCCCGGGTCCGTCGTCGCCGCCCGGCGGCACGACGTCCCGGCCGGCCCCTCCGGCGCCGGACGCGCTCACGCCCCGCGGAGGT
>CBDUCW010000010.1:0-18089 GCA_965365745.1 uncultured Trueperaceae bacterium | reverse complement strand
CCAGCGCCGCGAAGCGCTCCAGGAAGGGGTGCCCCTCGACCTCGTGCGCCAGCGCGAACAGCTCCTCGCGCTCGAGCTGCGGGAAGTACAGGTTCTCGAACAGCTCCTGCAGCAGCACCACGTCGGCGCCCGCGGCGGCCGCCTCGCGCACGAAGCGCTCGGCTTTGGCGAGGTTCTCCTCCAGCTCGTCGCTGCAGCTCATCTGCACGACTGCCAGCTTCACGGATTCGCTCATGACCCCTCCTCGGCCGGCAGAAGCTCGCCTGCGGGCTGCTGCTGGGTGATGCAGTGGAACGCCCCCCCGCCGCTGATCAGCGCCGCCGCCGGCAGCCCCAGCACGTCGCGCCCCGGGAACAGCGGCCGCAGGATATCGAGCGCCTGCGCGTCGTGCGGGTCGCCGTACTGCGGCACCGCCACGAAGCCGTTGCCGACGTAGAAGTTGGCGTAGGTCAGCGGCAGGCGGCGAGCCCCGAGGTGGCGCGCTTCGCGCGGCAGCGGGAGCTCGACCACACGGTACGGCGTGCCGGACGCCGTGCGCAGGTCCCGGAGCACGTCGAGGTTGCGGCGCAGCGGCTCGAAGTTGGCGTCGTCGGGATCGTCGCAGACGCTGGTGACGATCGTGCGGTCGTCGGCGAAGCGGGTGATCGTGTCGACGTGCCCGTCGGTGTGATCGCCCTCCAGGCCGTCGCCGAGCCACACCACCTCGCGCACGCCGAGCCCGGCGGCGAGCAGGCGCTCCAGCTCGGTCGGCGACAGCTCGGCGTTGCGATTCGGGTTGCGAAGGCATTGGGCGGTGGTGAGGCACACGCCCGCGCCGTTCACCTCGAGCGCGCCCCCTTCCATCACCCACGGGAAGGCGAAGCGCAGCATCGACAGCGTGCCGGCGACGGCCTCCGGCGCGCGCCGGTCGGTTTCGTAGGGGTACTTCTCGCCCCAGCCGTTGAAGTCCCAATCGGTGAGGGCGACGCGATCTCCGTCGTCGACGACGAAGATCGGTCCGTTGTCGCGGAACCAGATGTCGTCGAGCGCGAGGCGGTGGAAGCGGACGTGTGCCGGCGGCGCGCCGGCGGCGTCGAGATGCCGGCGCGCATCGGCCTCGATGGCGGCATCGCCCACGTTGACCACCACGGGTTCGTAGCGGGCGACGGTCGCGATCAGGCCGGCCATGTCGTTCCGCACGCCGTCGAGATGCCCCTCCCAGAGGTCGTCGTCGAACGGCCAACTCGTCCACGTGGCCGCGTGCCGCGCCCACTCCGGCGGCATGCGAAACCCGCGATCGGCGGGCGCGCGGGGTGCGGTGGGGGAGAAGGGATCGATGCGCAAGGGGCGCTCCTGGAGAACACGGGACGGGCGTGGGTTCCGGTCGGGGCGGGCCTGCGCGTGGCTCGGGTCGGGCCCGGCGAGCGACGGCCCGCGGGTCCGGCCACGGCGGTTCGCGTCCCCACGAAGGCTAGCACCGCCGGCCGCAGGAGCCTCGGCCTGCGTTCTCCCCCCGTGGGCGCCTGCTACCGTGGCGGTCGCACGGGGCGACGCGCCGCCGCACCCCTGCCCCGCGTCCGCCCTCCCGCGCCGCATCTCCCACCCCCTCGTGGAGGTTCCGTGTCCCCGCCAACCGCACGCTCCGACTCCCCAGCCGGGCCCGACCGGACGGCCGAGCCGTCCCGGCGTCGTCCGCCGGGCGCTTCGCCCGAGGACGCCGGCGACCTCTACGGCGTGCCGAACTGGTCGGCGGGCTACTTCGCCATCGGCGACGACGGGACGCTGCACGTCCGCTGCGGCGGCCACGAGTCGAGCCTGGTCGCCATCGTGGACGCGCTGGAAGCCGAAGGACGGGCGCTGCCGCTGATCCTGCGCTTCCCGCAGATCCTGGCCGATCGACTCGCTCGTCTCAACTCGGCCTTCGCCGACGCGATCCGTGCCGCCGAGTACGAGGGCGCGTACCAGGGCGTCTACCCGATCAAGGTCAACCAACGGCGGGTCGTCGTCGAGACGATCGCCGAGGCGGGGGCGGCGTACCGAACCGGCCTCGAGGCCGGAAGCAAGGCCGAGCTGGCGCTGATCCTCGTGCAGGACACGCATCCCGAAGCGCTGATCCAGTGCAACGGGTTCAAGGACGACGACTTCCTGCGGCTCGCGCTGTGGGGGCGCAAGCTCGGGAAGAACGTCACCATCACCCTCGAGAAGTACGCGGAGCTCGAGCGCGTGCTGCGGATCGCCGACGAGGTCGGCGTCGAGCCCGCACTCGGCGTCCGGCTCAAGCTGCACGCGCGGGGTTCGGGCAAGTGGGAGGCGTCGGGCGGCGACGACGCCAAGTTCGGGCTGACCGCCGCCGAGCTCGTCGCCGTGGTCCGACGCCTCGAGGACGAGGGCCTCGCGCACGCCCTCGTCATGCTCCACGCGCACGTGGGGAGCCAGATCCCCGACATCCGCAAGATCCGCAGCGCCGTCCGCGAGGCGGCCCAAGGATTCGTGGCGCTCGCCAAGCTCGGCGCCCGGCCGCGGTACCTCAATCTCGGGGGCGGCCTCGCGGTCGACTACGACGGATCGAAGACCACCTTCTACGCATCGGCGAACTACGGGCTCGGCGACTACGCCGAGGCGCTCGTCTACACGGTCAAGGACGTCTGCGACGCCGCCGACGTTCCGCACCCCACCCTGGTCACCGAGTCGGGCCGCGCCCTGACCGCCCACCACGCCGTCGCCGTGCTCCCCGTGATCGACGTCATCGGACCGGGGCGCGACAGCCACGAGCTTCCCCCGCTCGAGGGCGAGCCGCACGCTCTGGTGCGGGACCTTCGCGAGCTGCTCGAGGCGGTGAGCACCAAGAGCTACCGCGAGGTGTACTGGGAGGCGCAATCGGCCAAGGAGACGATGCACCAGCTGTTCGATCTCGGCTACCTGTCGTTGCTCGAGCGCGCCCACGTCGAGCGGCTATACGCCCGCATCCTCGACCGGATCGTGCGTGTCACGGCGGACCTCGAGTACGTCCCGGAGGAGATCGAAGCGCTTCCGCGGACGCTCGCCGATCGCTACGTCGTGAACTTCAGCGTGTTCCAGACGCTGCCCGATCACTGGGCGATCGGCGCGCTGTTCCCGATCGTTCCGCTCGAGCGCCTGGACGAGCGGCCGACCCGCGAGGCCACGCTCGTCGACATCAGCTGCGACAGCGACGGCAAGATCGAGCAGTTCGTCGACCTGCGCGACGTCAAGCGGACGCTTCCGCTCCACGACATGCGTCCCGGAGAGCCCTACCGGCTCGGCGCGTTCCTGGCCGGGGCCTATCAGGACGTGCTGGCCAACGCCCACAACCTGTTCGGTCGCGTCAACGAGGCGCACGTGCGGCTCGTGCCCGAGGCGCCCGGCTGGGAGGTCGACCTGTTCGTGGAGGGGCAGAAGGCGCGTCGCGTGATCCACAACATGGGCTACGACCACGACACGCTGCTCGGCTGGCTCGAGCAGGAGATCGACGAAGCCGAAGCCCGCGGCGTACCGCTGAGCCCCGACGCGCGCGCCGAACTTCGCGAGATCTACGGGCACGAGCTGGTGGGCTACACCTACCTCGAGGGCGTCGGCCGCGACGGTTGACGGGGCGCGGCCCGGCGAGGCGAGCCCGGCGAGCCGAGCGGGTCGCGATGCGGCATCGGGGCGCTGCGTCGCGACCGCTTGACACGGTCGCGGCGAAGCCCCATCATGCGCTCCAGCCACGGGGAGGTCCGATGGCGGTGCGCGCGCATCCTCGCGGCGCCGTAGGCCTCCAGCCGTGGCCCCGTCGTTTTCAGGGGCGTCCATTCGGGGCGCCGACGGCCGGGCCGCGGACGCCGACCCCGACCGAGCCGAGCTCGGACCCAGGAGGACCGTGACCATGGACGCAAGCAAGACCGAACTGCTGACGACCCCCGTCGAGCACCTCGACATCAAGGAGACGAACGTCGTCCCCCTCGTCGAGGCGATGGCCAAGACCGCCTTCTCGGCGCGCGACCTCGGGCGCGCGGCGCGCATCGTCGACGCGATGATCGCCGATCCCGACGCCGGCGTGATCCTCACGCTCGCGGGCAGCGTCGTGTCGGCAGGCCAACGCAAGGTGATCGTCGATCTGCTCGAGGCGAACATGGTCGACGCGATCGTGTCGACGGGCGCCAACATCGTCGACCAGGACTTCTTCGAAGCGCTCGGCTTCCGCCATTGGCAGGGGGACCGCTTCGCCGACGACAACGCCCTGCGCGAGCGCATGATCGACCGGATCTACGACACCTTCATCGACGAAGAGAACCTGCGGGCCTGCGACGACACGATTCGGCAGATCGCCGACGGGATGCCGCCGGGAGCGATCTCGAGCCGCGAGTTCATCGCCGAGATGGCGCGCTGGTTGATCACCCGCGACCTCGGCGAGGGCAGCATCGTGCGCACGGCCTACGAGCGCGGCGTGCCGATCTTCGTGCCCGCCTTCAGCGACTGCTCGGCGGGCTTCGGCCTCGTGTACCACCAGACCCACCGCCCCGACGCCCACGTGGCGATCGACAGCGTCAAGGACTTCCGCGAACTCACCGAGATCAAGATCCACCAGGGCACCACGGGGATCTTCATGCTCGGCGGCGGCGTGCCCAAGAACTTCGTGCAGGACGTCGTCGTGTCGGCCGAGTACCTCGGTCACGAGGTCGACATGCATCGCTACGCGGTGCAGCTCACCGTGGCCGACGAGCGCGACGGCGCGCTGTCGGGGAGCACCCTCAAGGAAGCGTCGAGTTGGGGCAAGGTCGACACCGCCGACGAGCAGATGGTCTACGGCGAGCTCACGGTCACGTTTCCGCTGATCGCTGGCTACGCGTGGCACAAGCGCAGCTGGGAAGGGCGCGCCCCGCGCCGCTACGCGGCCCTGTTCGACGCCGAGGCGGTTCCGGTCGCCTGATCGCCCCGTTCGCCCCGCGCGGCGGGGCCATCCTGCCGCGCCCCCCCGGGGCACGCCCGAGTGCGGACCGGAGGCTTCCGTGACGAACCCACCTTCCGACGCCGGTCGGAGCCATGCACGCCCCGTCGTCCGCCGCTTCGATTTCGGAGCGGCGAGCGAACCCGAGCGGCGCGCCGTGTTCGACCTGTTCCAGACGGTGCAGGCTCGACGGCATCCCGACGATCCCCTGTGGCCCTTCGAGGCGTGGCTCGACGCCCAGGCCGCGCTTGCGGCCACGCCCGTGATCGACGTCGAGCGGGACGTGGCCTGGGACGGCGGGCGCGCCGTGGGCTGGGCGAGCAGCGAGTTCTTGCGCCTCCCGGGGCACGAGCACCGGCTCCGCCTGTCGCTCGAACTGCGGGCCGACGCCCGCTCGCCCGACCTCGAGCGCGACCTGCTGCGGGCTGCCCTCGCGAGCGCCGAGGCGCACGGAGCCACGCTCGTGTCGATCCGAACCTTCGACGTCGAGCCCGAGGCGGCCGTGTGGCTCGAAGGGCTCGGACTCCGGCCCGGGCTCAAGACCCACACGAATCAACTCCGCCTCGACGATCTCGATCGCGACCTGATCGCCGATTGGATCGCCGCCGCTCCGACGGACGCCTACGAGCCGGTCTGGTGGGACGGGGGGATCCCCGATGCCGGGATCGATACGTACATCGAGCTCAACGCCATCCTGCACGACGCCCCCATGGGGGAGCTCGAGCAGATCCGCGACCCGATGAAGCCCGAACACGTGCAGGCCTTTCAGGACTTCATGCGGCAGCGAAACCTCGTGCCGTGGATGCTCCTGGTGCGGCGCCGCTCCGACGGGGCCTACGGGGGCTTCACGCAGATGGTCTGGGATCCGACCCGACCGTTCACCATGGAGCAATGGGAGACGGGCGTTCGCCCCGAGCACCGTGGGCAGGGCCTCGGCAAGTGGATCAAGGCCGCGATGCTCGACCGCGTCCTGCGCGAACGGCCCGACGTGCGCATCGTGCGCACCGGCAACGCCGACGAGAACGCGCCGATGCTCTCGATCAACCGGCGGCTGGGCTTTCGCCCCTACCTCGCCGAGTCGGAGTGGGAGGTCGACGTGGCGCAGCTTCGCGCCATGCTCGTCGGGTAGCCGCCGCCGGCGGCGGTTGCGGTGCCGCGATGCGCGCTAGGCGGCGGATTCCGCGGATTCGTCACGGCCGAGCGGGCGGCCGCGGAGCCGTCCGCCGCCGCGCACGTACAGCCACAGCAGGATCGCCAGGGCGATCGGCACCAGGAAGTTCGCCGGGAGCACGCCGACGTTGTTGGGCGCGAAATTCCCCCGCTCGACGATGTCGGCGATGTGGGTGGCCCCGGCCGTGAACCCGAAGGCGGCTCGCGCAAGGACGAAGGGGAGCCACATGTCGCGGCGCCAGAAGCCGAGCGCGCCGATCAGGCCGATCGCCAGGTTGGCGCCGGCGACCTCGGTCTGGAACGGACTGCCCGGCTCCCAGCCGATGCTCGCGGCGGTCGCGTCGGCGAAGACCGTGTGGGCGAGGAAGCCGTTGAAGCCCGAGAAGCCGAGGATGCCGATCGCGGTCATGAGCACGACTTCGTAGGCCCGCTGCCGGCCGCCGCGTCCGGCCCGGACCTCGCCGCGATAGAAGAGCCAGCTGAACAGGGCGATGCCCAGGTAGATCGGGTAGAGGTGCCACGCCGGAAGGCGCGTGAAGGCCTCGAGGATGCCTGCGATCGAATCCATAGTGCCGCTGGCTAGGCGCGCACCTCGTGGACGACGGCGGGCTCGAGTGCGACGTCGGCGCGCTCGAGCAGGCGGATGCGCTGCAACTCCTCGGCCTTCGAGAGGTTGGGGAAGACCGCACGCGCCTCTCCGAGGGTGGGGTCGATCTGCTCCGCCGGCGGGAGGTGCACGAGCAGGAGCCGCGCCACCGCCGCGTCGCGTGCGACGGTCGCGGCCTCGAGGGCGGTCGCGTGCCCGCTGACGCCGCAGCCGGAGTCGGTGCAGGTGGCTTCGTGCACCAGCAGATCGCTCTCACGCGCGAGCTCGACGACCCGCGGGTCGTAGGTCGAATCGCCCGAGTACGTCACCGAGCCGCCCCCGGCGACCTCGAAGCGAAGCGCCACCGTCGGCACGGTGTGCGTACCCGGGGTGGCGGTGACCTCGAGGCCGAGTCGCTGGAGCACCGGGGCGTCGACGCGGTGTTCGACGAGGCAGTAGTCGGCGCCGCCGTATTCGGGCCACTGCGAGGTGTCGAAGGCGTCGTGGATGCGGCGCGCCTGGGCGATCGCCGGCTCGATGCCGTAGACGGGCAGCGGCCGGCGCAGACCGAGCAGCCACAGCCGCTCGAGCAGCAGCGGGAAACCACCGACGTGGTCGGCGTGTTCGTGGGTGAGGACCAGCGCGGTGTCGGCGTGGAGCAGCTTCGCTTCGGGGATGCCGGCGGCCAGGGCGCGCTGCACGACGTCGCCGCCGCAATCGATCAGCAGGGCCGAACGTTCGGTCTCGAGCGCGAGCATGGTGGTCGTGCGGTGGGGGTCGGTTCGCACCGCCCCGCTTCCGAGCACGTGGAGGATCGCCACAGGGATCCTTACCTCTCCGGGGGCGAACGACGGCCGCGGCGCGACGGGCGCGGGCCGGGCGAGAGCATCACGGGGGGGCCGGAAGGACGATCGGAGCGCCGCGAACGAAGATCGGCGCCCGCTCGCGGGCGCTCGAGGGCTCGTGGCTTCGTGGTCGATCGTTGCCCCAGGGAAGTCATCTCACGACCATCGTAGGGTCGAGCCGACGCTGCGCCGTAGGCAAATGCACATCGCGGGCCCGTGGAGGACGCGCGGCCAGCGAACGGGGGTCGAAATCGAGGCCCACGATCAGTCTCCGTAGGCGACGTCGCGCGTGCCCGTCTGCACTTTCCACAGCGCGGCGTAGATCCCCCCGCGCTCGAGCAGCTGCCGGTGGTCGCCGACCTCGGCGACGCGCCCGTGCTCCATCACGTAGATCCGGTCGGCGTTGACCACCGTCGACAAGCGGTGCGCGATGACCACCGTGGTGCGCCCCTGCGAGGCCCGCTCGAGCGAGCGCTGGATCGCCGCCTCGGTTTCGTTGTCGACGGCGCTGGTGGCCTCGTCGAGGATCAGGATCGGCGGGTCCTTGAGGAGCGCGCGTGCGATCGACAGGCGCTGCCGCTGCCCGCCCGAGAGCTTCTGGCCGCGCTCGCCGACGACCGTATCGAGGCCGCGCGGGAGCGCCGCGATGAACGCCCACGCCTCGGCCATCTCGCAGGCCCGGCGCAGCTCGGCGTCGCTGGCGTCGGCGTCGCCGTACTGCAGGTTCTCGCGCACGGTGCCGTGGAACAGGAACACGTCCTGGCTCACCAGGCCGATGCGGCGCCGCAGCTGGGCGCGCTTGAGTTCGCGCAGGTCCACACCGTCGAGGGTGACGCGTCCGTCGATCGGGTCGTAGAAGCGCAGCAGCAGCTTGACGAGCGTCGATTTGCCGGCCCCGGTCGACCCGACGATCGCCGTGGTGCGCCCGGCGGCGATCTCCATGTCGACCCCGCGGAGCACGTCGTCGCCGAGTCCGTCGGGCTGGTCCTCGTCGCGGTAGGCGAAGCGCACGGCTTCGAGTCGCACCTCGCCCGGCTCCGGCGCGTGCACCGGCGCCGGCAGGTCGCGCGCTCCGTCGTGCATCGTGGGGGCGGTGTCGAGCAGGGCCATGATGCGGCGCGTCGAGGCCATCGCGCGCTGGTACAGGTCGAAGGTCTGGCCGAGCCGGGTCAGCGGCCACAGCAGTCGCTGCGTCATGAACACGAGCGTGGAGTAGATGCCCACGCCCAGGACGCCGGCCAGCACGAGGCGTCCGCCGAAGACCAGCGTCGCCATGAAGCCGAGCACGATGGCGATGCGGATCAGCGGAACGAAGGCGCTCGACAGCCGGATCGCCGATTCGTTGGCCCGCTGGTAGGCACGCGAGCCTTCCGCGATGCGGGCCGCCTCGGCGCGCTCGGCGGTGAAGCTCTTGATCGTGGCGATGCCCGAGAGGTTGTTGCCGAGCTGCGCGTTGAGGTCGCCCACCTTCTCGCGCACGACCCGGTAGCGCGGCTCCATCAGCACCTGGAACCGGAGCGAGCCCCACACGATCAGGGGGATCGGCAGGAACGCCATCCAGGCCACGCTCGGCGCGACGACGAAGAAGTAGATCCCGAGCAGGACGATGGTCGTGACCAGCTGGAGGATGTCGTTGGCGCCGACGTCGAGGAAGCGCTCGAGCTGGTTGACGTCGTCGTTGAGGACGCTCATCAGGCCGCCGGTGGAGCGGTCCTCGAAGTAGCTCATCTCGAGCGACTGCACGTGGCCGTAGGCGTCGGTGCGCAGTTCGTGCTCGATCTGCTGGGCGAGGTTGCGCCACAGCAGCTGGAAGACGTACTCGGTCAGCGACTCGAGGCCCCACACCACGAAGGTGATCGCGGCGAGGGCCCACAGCTGGCCCATCACGCCTTCGAGCCCGAACAGGTTCGCAAGGATCGAGTTCTGCTGCTCGACCACCGTGTCGACCGCGATGCCGATCAAGAACGGCGGCGCGAGATCGAAGGCCTTGTTGAGCACGCTGAACGAGCAGGCCAGCAGGATGCGGGGACGGTGACGTCCGGCGTAGCGCCACAGCCGCAGGATCGGCGGGGCGTCGGTGCCGGAGGCGCGCGTGAGCATGCGAGCACCGTACCGTGGGGCCTGCGGCCCGCAGCGCGAGCGGGCACACGGAGCCGGGCTCGGCGGAGCCCCGAGTCGAGCCGGGCGCTCCGCCGGATGCGATGCGACGCGGAAGCGCTAGGCGCCCACGGGTTCGCCGCGCGACGCGGTGGCGTCGCCGGCCTCGTGCCAGGCCTCCCATGCGGCGTAGCTGCCGGCGAGCTCGACGACGTCGTACCCGGCTGCCTTCAGCAGCGAGGCGACGACGGCGGCGCGGGCCCCCGACTGGCAGTGCACGAGCACCGTGCGCTCGTCCGGGATCTCGCTCAGGCGCCAGGCGACGCGCCCGGCGTGGATCTGGGTCGCGCCGGGGATGTGCCCGGCGGCGTGCTCGTTGGCGGTGCGGACGTCGAGGACGAAGGGATCGCCGAGAGACGCGACCTCGGAGGGCTCCACCGTGGCGATCGGATCGCGCGGCAGGCCGGCGAGGCTGTCGACGTAGCCGACCACGCGGTCGATGCCGGTCCAGGCCAACTTGTCGCGCAGCGTGGCGGCCTGCTCGGGGCCGCCCGCGAGCACTACGATGCCGCGGTCGTCGGTCTCGGGATCGACGACGTAGCTGGCGTAGGTCGCGAACTTCCGGCCGGCAGGCGCGTGCAGGGCCCCGGCGATGCCGTCGGCGCGCACGGCATCGGCTCCGCGCGTGTCGATGAGGACCAGGTCGCCGCCGAGCCGCGCCGCGAGTTCGTCGGTCGCCATGCGGGGCAGCTCGCCGCGCTCGCCCAGCACGGCCGGGCCGGCCTTGTTCCAGCGCTTCATGCGCCCGAAGTAGCTCGGCGCGTCGGGTTGCCCCTCGAGCAGCGCGTCGACGAACCCCTGCTCGTCGTTCGCCTGCACGTAGGGCGCCCACCACGAGACGGTGCGCTCGTAGCCCACCGTGGTGCTCGGAACGGCGCCGAGCGCCTTGCCGCAGGCCGAGCCCGCGCCGTGGCCGGGCCAGACCTGCACGTAGTCCGGCAGCGTGAGGAAGCGTGTGCGGAGGCTCTCGAACAGCGCCCGCGCACCGGCGAAGCGGGTGTCGATGCCGCCGGCGGCCTCGTCGAGGAGGTCGGGGCGCCCGACGTCGCCGACGAAGACGAAGTCGCCGGTGAGCAGGTAACCGGGTTCGTCGGCGGCCGCGCCGTCGGTGACGAGGAACGACAGGTGCTCCGGCGTGTGCCCCGGCGTGTGCACGGCCGTGAGGCGGATGTTGCCGAGCTCGATCGCGTCGCCGTCGTAGAGGGGGACGTTGTCGAAGCCGTACTTCCAGTCGTCGTCGCCCTCGTCGGAGAGGAACAGGGTCGCTCCGGTGGCCGCGGCGAGCTCGCGGCTGCCCGAGAGGTAGTCGGCGTGGATGTGGGTTTCGGTCACGGCCACGATGCGCAGGTTCTCCCGCTCGGCCAGATCGAGGTAGGTGCCGATGTCGCGGCGCGCATCGACGACGATCGCATCGCCGCTGGCCTGGCAGCCGATGAGGTAGCTGCCCTGCGCCAGATCGGGATCGTAGATGTGCTTGAAGTACATGTCGGGCCTCCGGTGGCGTGCGGCGCGCGCGATTCCGCCCCTGCGATCGGAGCGCGGCGCGCGATCCGCGTGCTCGTTTCGCCCCCCGTTATAAACCCCCAGGGGGTATTTGGGCGAGCCGCGGAACACACGGCGCGCCCGGGTGACGCGCACCCGCCGCTGCGCCTCGACGGTAGTCCAACGCACTGGACAGCCGGCGTCTGGGGGCGTACACTCGGCCTCATGCAAGTGATTGACCTTTTTACTCAACCATGGCCCTGGTACGTGGCCGGGCCGCTGATCGGCCTCACGGTGCCGCTGCTGCTGTGGATCGGAAACAAGAGCTTCGGCATCTCGTCGAGCCTCCGCCACGCCTGCGCCGCGATTCCCTCGCGGATCTCCTACTTCCGCTACGACTGGCGTCGCCTCGGCGGCTGGAACCTCGTCTTCGTGCTCGGCATCGTGGTCGGCGGCTTCGTCGCCGGGGTGCTGCTGGCGAACCCCGAGCCGTTGCGTGTGGCGGCGTCGACCCAGCACGACCTGGCCTCCCTGGGGGTGGCCACCGACGGCGGGTTCGTTCCCGCCGAACTGTTCGGCGTCGAAGCGCTGCGCGACCCCCGCATCTGGCTGTTCCTGCTCGTGGGCGGTGCGCTGGTCGGATTCGGCGCGCGCTGGGCCGGCGGATGCACGTCGGGCCACGCGATCACCGGCCTCTCGTCGCTGCAGCTCTCGTCGCTGATCGCGGTCGTGGGCTTCTTCGTCGGCGGCCTGCTCGCCACGCACCTGCTGCTGCCGCTGCTCCTGTGAGGGGCTGGAGGACGCGATGACCACCCAAACCCCCACCCGCTCCGCGCCCCGCCGCCGCCCCCGGGCGGACGGCACTGCTGCAGGGTCGTCGCCGACCGTGGGCATCTCCACCTGGCTCGCGCTGTGGCCGTACCTCGTCGCCGGTGGCGCGTTCGGCTTCGTCGCGATCCGATCCGAGATCGTCAGCTGGTACCGAATCCAGGAGATGTTCCGCTTCCAGAGCTTCCACATGTACGGCGTGATCGGCTCGGCGGTGCTGGTAGGCGCGCTGTCGCTGTGGCTGCTGCGGCGCTTCGGCGCCACCGACCGCGAGGGCACGCCGCTCGAGATCACGTCCAAAGGGCGCGGTTGGCGGCGCTACCTGCTGGGCGGCACCGTCTTCGGGCTCGGATGGGGCCTCGTCGGCGCCTGCCCCGGACCGATCTACGCGCTGATCGGCGCGGGTTTCCCCGCCTTCCTGATCGTGCTCGTCGGGGCGGTGGCCGGAACCTGGCTGTACGGCGCCGTGCGCCCGCACCTGCCGCACTAGGGCGCCCACCGGACGGGACCGGGTCGGGCCCACCGTCGCCCGGGCGCCGCCACGGGCCGCCCGTGGGTTCGCAGTTAGGCGGGCGGGTCCCAGGCGATCGGCAGCGCCTCCATGGCGCGGAAGCCGGGGAGCATCCGCCAGCGTAGTGCGTCGAGATCGGCGTTCGCGCGGAGGCCGGGGAGGCGCGCGAGGATGGCGCGCAGCGCAACCTCGCCCTCGAGCCGGGCGAGCGGCGCCCCGAGGCAGTAGTGGGGCCCCTTGCCGAAGGCCAGGTGCGGGCAGCGCCCGCGCGACGGGTCGAACGCGTCGGGGCGCTCGATCGCGGAGGGATCGCGATTCGCCGAGGCGAGGATCAGGATCACCGGATCGCCGCGCCGGATCGTGTGGCCGCGGACCTCGATGTCCGCGGCCGCCCAGCGGTTGAGCGCGCGTTCGACCGAGCCCTCGTAGCGCAGCACCTCCTCGACGACCTCGGGGATCGTGTCGGGGTGCTCGCGGGCGGCGCCGAGCTGCTCGGGGTGCTGCAGGAGCGTGCGTACCGCGTTGGCGATGAGGTTCACGGTCGTCTCGTGGCCGGCGACGATCAGCAGCGCCATCGTGCCCAGCAGCTCGTCGTCGGTCAGCCCGTCGGACCCCCCCTCGGCCCGCGCTTGGAGCAGTCCGGTGAGGAGATCGTCGCGCGGATCGTCGCGTCGCCGCTCGAACAGCGCCCGGAGGTAGGCGACGAACGCCCCGAGGTCCTTCGCATGCTCGGCCAACCCCTCCGGATCGAACCGCGGCTCGACGAACGCGTTCGCCCAGGCGCGGAACTTCGCGCGGTCCTCGACCGGGACGCCGAGCATCTCGAGGATGACGATGGTCGGGAGTTCGAAGGCGAAGTCGGACACGAGGTCCATCCGCCCGCGGGCGACGACGCCGTCGAGGAGCTCGTGGGCGATCGCCTCGATGCGCGGGCGCAGCGCCGCCACACGCTTGGGCGTGAACGCCATCTGCACGAGCGTGCGCAGGCGCCGGTGCTCGTCGCCATCGCGGTTCAGCATGTGGTTGTCGACGAGCCGGAACACCTCGGGCATCTCCACCGAGTCGTGACCCGCCAGGGCGGGATCGCGCACGAGGCGCGGATCGCGGAGCCCGGCCTCGACGTCCTCGTAGCGGGTGAGGAACCAGATGTCGACGCTTCCCTCGAGGCTGCGCTGCCGCAGCACGGGGTCGTGTTCGCGCATCGCCCGGTAGACCGGGTGGGGGTCGGCCATCGTCGCGTGGCTGTACAGGTCGTATTTGCGCTCGACATCCGCGCCTCGGTGGCGCGCCGTGCCTGCGCTGCGTTCGTCCGGTCCATCGGTCATGGGGAACCCTCGCCTTCGTCGCCCCGCGTGCGGGGTCGAGACGTCGAGCCTACCGGCCCCCTGCCCCGGCGAGGCCACACGCCGCACGGAGCGCGAGCCTGTGCGCTCGCATCCATTGGCGCCCCGCGTCGCCGCCTAGACTCGCTCCACGCCGTCGGCGGCCGGTGCAGCGAGCGTCGCCCGGACGCCCATCGCGGCGCGATACCCTCGGGCGTCGGGCCGGCCCCGCGCACCTCGAGCGCAGCCCCACCTGCAATCCCTTCGATCGCCTCGACCGCAAACGGAGTCCCCATGCCCTCCACCGTCGATCCCCGCGAGTTCCGCAACACCCTCGGTCGCTTCGCCACCGGTGTCACGGTCGTGACGATGGTCGACGGCAGCGACGTGCACGGCATCACCGTCAACGCCTTCATGTCGGTCTCGCTCAAGCCGCCCCTGGTGCTGATCAGCATCGATGCGCGCGCCAACGCCCACGCGACCCTGATGGAGGGGAAACGGTACGGGGTGTCGGTGCTCCGTCACGACCAGGACGCCCTCAGCAACCACTTCGCCGGTGCCCCCGGCAACGTCGAACCGCGCTTCGTCGATCTCGACGGCCTCCCGGTGATCGACGGCGCCATCGCGCAGATCGCCTGCACCATCGAGGACCGCGTCGACGCCGGCGACCACACGCTCTTCGTCGGACGCGTCGACGCCCTGACGCAGAACGACGGCGATCCGCTGCTGTACTACCAGGGGAGCTACGGGGCGCTCGAGCGCGACTGACGCAGGCGGATCGCGACGATCCGGCCCATCCAGACCGCCGCGGCACCGGAGACGCCCGCGACGATGCCGACCCCCACGAAGCGCCCGAGCGGGAACGGCCCGCCGCGCAGCGCCTGCACGACGTAGGCGACGGCGAAGTCGCCGAAGAACAGCGCCAGCGTGGCCGCGAGGCCGAAGCCGAGTGCGAACAAGGTCATGGTCGGGGTGTCGCGCATGGGTCTAGCCTCGTCGGGTGCCGGAGTCGTCTGGGTTCGTACTCACGTCGCGGAGCCGATCGCCGCGCCGGATCTCGTGGTGGCGGATCGCGCTCGGCGCCGCCGTGGCGGCGTGGATCGCTCGCCCCCTCCTCGATCCGTCGCTGATCCTGTCCGCATGGATGCACGGTCCGGTGCTCGTCGTCCATGAAGCCGGTCACGTGCTGGTCCCGTTCGGACGCTTCGCGTCGATCTTCGCGGGCACGGGCCTGCAGGTCGCGCTGCCGCTGGCCTTCGTGGCGCGCTTCGGGCTCGCCCGGCAACCCTTCGGAATGGCGTTGATGCTGTTTTGGACGGCGTTCGCCCTCGCCGACGGGGCGCTCTACGTGGCCGACGCGCGCGACCTGCGCCTGCCCCTCCTGACCGTCGATCCGAGCACGCACGACTGGGCCAACCTGCTGCGCGACCTCCGCCTGCTCGCTCAGGACGACCTGCTGGCCGGGCTGCTCCGCGCGCAGGCGTGGATCGCCTGGGCCGCCGGGTGCGCGGCGGTCGTGTTCGCGGCCCGGCGGCCGGCCGACGCGGCCGAAGCGATCGACGCGAGCTAGCCCCGAGAGTCACCGTCCCGACGTCCGGAGGCGCTTCGACGCGCGTCCGGGGTGCTCGGCCGGGCGCCCTCGGCCCCTTTCGGCCGGGCGAGCCCCCCGGCGACGTTCGGCCGGCGCGCTCAGTCGCCGCGCAGCTCCCGCAACGTCGCCAGGTCGCGCGCGTGCCCCTGCTCGTCGTCGCCGAGCGGGGTCTCGAGGATCATCGGGATCGCCGCGAAGCGAACGTCGGCCAGCAGCCGTTCGAACGGGGCGAGGCCCAGCTCGCCCTCGCCCAGGTTGGCGTGCCGGTCCTTGTTCGCGCCGAGCTCGGCCACCGAGTCGTTGAGGTGCCAGGCGCGCACGCGCTCGAGACCGAGCTCGGCCTCGACCTCGTCGAGGAAGCGCTCGTAGGCCTCGGCGTCGCGCAGGTCGTAGCCGGCCGCGAAGGCGTGGCAGGTGTCGAGGCAGACGCCGAGCCGGTCGCCCGCATCGCAGCGGGCGACGAGGGCGCCGAGCTCGGCGGGCGTCCGGCCCAGCACGGTGCCCTGCCCAGCGGTGTTCTCGAGCAGCAGCAGCGGCGGCGGGTCGTCGTCGGCTGCGACATCGCCGAGCTTCGGTCGCCCCGCCGCGTCGAGCGCCGCGAAGACCTCGTCCACCCCGCGCGCGGCCGCGTCCAGCCCCGCCTCGCGCCCCTCGCCGACGTGCGCGCCCGGGTGCAGTACGACCCCGGCGAGGCCCAGCAGGTCGCAGCGTTCGAGCTCGTCCTGCAGCGCCGCGCGCGACTTCGCGGCCGTCTCGGCCTTGGGGCTGGCGAGGTTGATCAGGTACGAGGCGTGCGCGATCGCGGGAAAGTCGGCGTTTCCGCCGCGGGACGCGTGCCCGCTGCGGAAGGCGGCGACGTCGTCGGCGTCGAGCGCAGCGCCCGACCAGCGGTTGGCGTTCTTGGCGAAGATCTGGATGGACTCGACGCCGAGTTCGTCGGCGCGGTCGAGGGACCGGCGCTTGCCGCCGGCCACCGAGACGTGGGCTCCGATGCGTGCCATGGGCGGCACGATAGCGCCTCGCGTGGTTCGGCCCCGTGGCCCGCAGCGCCCGACGATCCGGCCGATTCGAGGCCCGTCGGCTGCGGTAGACTCCCGCCGTGCTCGTCGACCACGTGATCGCTCCCGACCCGGAGGTGCTCGAGGCCTTCCTGCGCCGCCACCTCCGCAGCGAGGCGCTGGTGCAGGTCGCGGCCGAGTGCGAAGTGCTGTACCACGGTCGCGCGGCGTCGACGGCCGACGCCGGCGACTACCTGCTCATCGTCAAGCGCGACGGATCGCTGCAGCTGCACGGCGACACCGGCATCAAGCCGGTGAACTGGCAGCCGCAGGTCGACGACGTCCACCTCGAGCTCGACGACGGACGGCTGGCCCTCACGGCGCAGCGCTTCACGCCGCCCGAGTGGGTTCGCGTGACCTTCCTCGCGGTGGGTTTCGCGCAGGCCGTCGAGCTGACCGAGACGAGCGGCTTCGTGTTGATGGGCACCGAGGCCGAGATGCAGCGCGCGCTGGCGCACGAACCCGAACGGATCGAGGCCGGCCTCGAAGTGCTCGACCTCGAATTGCCGACCCCGGTCGGCGGCATCGATCTCTACGCCCGCGACGCCGCAGGCCGGCTCGTCGTCGTCGAGCTCAAGCGCGGCCGCGCCAACCAGGAGGCGGTCCACCAGCTGCAGCGCTACGTGGCGGCCGTGCGCGACCAGCTCGACGACGCCGACGTGCGCGGCATCCTCGCGGCGCCGGAGATCACCGCGCCGGCGCTCGAGCGTCTGCAGGGGATCGGGCTCGAGTACCGGCAGGTCACCGCGCTCCCGACGATGGACGCATCCGGAGACGAGCAGCCGAGCCTGTTCTGAGCCGGCCCTCGAGGCGCGGTCGGGCGGGCCCGTGATCGCGACGGCGCTGCCATCTCGTGCGTTCTCGCGGTCGCCGAGCGCGGGGCGGTCAGCCGCCCACGGACCAGCCGTATTGGACCGGCCAGGGAGCCTCGGCCCCCAGCGCCTCCGCCGCGTGCAGCGGCCAGTACGGGTCGCGCAGGAACTCGCGGCCGAGCAGGACGAGGTCGGCGCGCCCCTCGGCGACCAAAGCTTCGGCCTGCGCCGGATCGGTGATCCTGCCGACCGCACCCGACCGAATCCCGCCCTCGCGCTTCACGCGTTCGGCGAAGGGCGCCTGGTAGTTCGGTCCGGCGGGGATCGCGATGCCCGGGACGGCCCCGCCCGAGGAGCAGTCGATCAGATCGACGCCGCGCTCGCGCACCAGGCCGGCGAGCCGAACCGAGTCCTCGATCGTCCAACCCGCCTCGTGCCAGTCGCTCGCCGAGATGCGCAGCAGCAGCGGCTTGGCGTCGGGCCACACGCGCCGGATGTCGTCGACGACCTCGAGCAGCAGCCGCGTGCGGTTCTCGAAGGAGCCGCCGTAGCGATCGCCGCGATCGTTGACGAGCGGGCTCAGGAAGCTGTGCAGCAGATAGCCGTGCGCGGCATGGATCTCGACGGTATCGGCGCCGGCGGCGTCCGCCCGCGCCGCGGCGGCGGCGAAGGCGTCGACGACCGCGCCGAGATCGTCGGCCGACAGGCGCAGCGGGGCCGGGTCGCCGGGCCGGAAGGGCGCCGTGCCGGGCCCCACCGCCTGCCAGCCGCCCTCGTCCGCGGCCACGACGCCGCGCTTCGGC
>CBDUCW010000009.1:0-20130 GCA_965365745.1 uncultured Trueperaceae bacterium | reverse complement strand
CCGGAGTGGCGAGCGGTCGGGCATCGGCGACCCGGGCGGGCCAAGCCGGCTGCGGGGTCTCGGGTGCGGGGGCGGCCGGCCGGGCCGACGGCTGGGCCACCGGCTGGGCCACCGGCTGGGCCACCGGCGCGGGCGCGGCCGGCCGCGCGATCGACGGAGCGGAGGGCGGGGCCAGGGACGGCCCGGAAGGCGGAGCCGAGGCGGGCGCATCCGCCCGCGCCTCGGGGGACCGGGTCCTGGCGGGCCCGTCGCTCGCTGTGGCCGCAGCGGCCGCAGCGGTCGCCGCGGTCGTGGCGATCGTCGCCAGCGCCGTGCCCACCGGAACCTTCGAGCCGGGGGCGACCAGCAGCTCGCCGACCACCCCGTCCTGGAAGATCTCGACCTCGATCGCGGCCTTGTCGGTGTCGACGAGGGCAACGATGTCGCCGCGGTGCACGGCGTCGCCGGGCTGCACGTACCACTCGAGCAGCGTGCCGGCGTCCATGTCGGCGCCCAGCGAGGGCATCGTGAACTCAGCCATCGCGACCGTTCCCGTCGTCGCTCCTCCCCAGGAGCTCGCGCGCCGCCGCCACGACGTCCTCGGCCTGCGGGAGCGCGGCCTGCTCGAGGTGGCGTGCGTAGGGGATCGGCACTTCGGCGCTGCAGACGCGGGCGACCGGCGCATCGAGATCGAAGAAGGCCTGCTCGGTGATGCGGGCGCTGACCTCGGCCGAGAGGCTGCCGGAGCGCCACCCTTCGTCGACCACCACGGCCCGGTGCGTGCGCCGCACGCTCGCGAGCACCGTGGCGTCGTCGAGCGGCCGGAGCACGCGCAGATCGATCACTTCGGCGTCGATCCCGTCGTCGGCCAAGGCCTCGGCCGCCGCGAGCGTCGCCCGCAGCGTGCCGCCGTAGGTGATCAGCGTGACGTCGCGCCCCGGCCGCCGGATCGCCGCCGAGCGGATGTCGACGGGCGGGACCGGATCGGGCAGTGCGCCGGCCTCGTTGTAGAGGGTCGCGTGCTCGAAGATCAGCACCGGGTCGGGATCGGCCAGGGCCGGCGCGAGCATCGCGCGAGCGTCATGGATGGTGGCCGGCGCCAGGATGCGCAGACCCGGGATGTGCGCGTACCACCCCTCGAGGCTGTGCGAGTGCTGCGCGGCGAGCTGACGGCCGGCCCCGGTGGCCATGCGGATGACGATCGGCACGGCGAACTGCCCGCCCGACATGTGCAGCAGCGTCGCGGCGGTGTTCACGATCTGATCGAGCGCGAGCAGGCTGAAGTTGACCGTCATGATCTCGACGATCGGCCGCAAGCCGCCCAGCGCGGCGCCGATGCCGGCGCCCACGAAGGCGGATTCCGACAGCGGCGTGTCGCGGATCCGCTCGGGCCCGAACTGCTCGAGCAGTCCCATGCTCACCGCGTAGCAACCGCCGTAGGCGCCGACGTCCTCGCCCATCAGGAACACGCGGTCGTCGGCCTCCATCGCCTCGCGGATCGCGGCGCGGACGGCCTCGCGGTAGGTGGTGGTCGGCGCAGAATCAGCTTCTGGACGCTCGCCCGTCTCGCTCGAGCGCGTCGGGGCGGTGCGGGCCTCGACCTCGGGGGGCACCGTGTCCGGTCTCATGTCGACACCTCGGGTTTCGCGGCACGGGGGCCGGGCAGGGCCGGATCCGCCGCGCCCCGCGGCGGGTCTGCGTCGGCGGCCGGCGGAGGCGCGGCCGCCTCGCTCGTCACGAAGCGGGTCAGCTCCTCTATCGGCTCCCACGTGCCGGCTTCGGCGAACGCGATCGCCGCCCGGACCTCGGCCTCGACCTCGCGCTCGATCGCGGCGAGCGCGTCGGCGTCGAGGGCGCCCTCGGCCTCGAGGCGCTCGCGGAAGCGTTCGATCGGGTCGCGCTCCTTCCACGCCGCGACCTCGTCCTTCTCGCGGTACAGCTCGGGGTCGAACATGCTGTGGGCGCGGAAGCGGTAGGTGCGCAGTTCGAGGAAGTGCGGTCCGCCGCCCTCGCGGATGGCCCGCACGGCCGAGGCGGCGGCGTGCTCGACCTCGAGCACGTCCATCCCGTCGACGACCCAGGCGGGGACCTCGTAGACGGCAGCCTTGAGCGCGAGATCGGTCTCGGACTCGGAGCGCGCCAGCGCCGTCCCCATGGCGTAGAGGTTGTTCTCGCAGCAGAACAGCACCGGGAGATCCCAGAGCGCAGCGAGGTTCATCGACTCGTGGAATTCGCCCTCGGCCATGGCGCCTTCGCCGAAGAAGCAGACGGTGACGGGGTAGCCGTCGTCGCCGGGGCCGCGCATACGGTCGGCGAGCGCGAGCCCGACGGCGAGCGGCAGGCCGCCGCCCACGATCGCATTGCCTCCGTAGAAGCGCGACGCGGCGTCGTAGAGGTGCATCGAACCGCCGCGGCCGCGGCTGCAGCCCTCGACCTTGCCGTACATCTCGGCCATGATCGAGCCGGCCGGGATGCCGCGCAGCAGCGCGTGGCCGTGCTCTCGGTACGTCGCGACGACGGCATCGCGCGGCTCGAGCGCTTCCATCACGCCGGTCGCGATGGCCTCCTCGCCGATGTAGAGGTGGAGGAATCCGCGGATCTTGGTGGCCTGGTACAGCTCGGCGCAGGCCTCTTCGAAGCGGCGGATCCGGAGCATCTGGGCGAACAGGTGCCGGGCCCGTTCGGGCGGCGGCAGGGTCCGTTCGGAGGGGGTCGAGATCCATGCGTCGCTCACGGGGCGTCGCCTCCCGTTCCGTTCATCAGCGTCGACGTATCGCCCTCGGGGAGGCCGAGCTCGCGGGCCTTGAGCAGACGCCGCATGATCTTGCCGCTGCGGGTGAGCGGCAGGCGCTCGCGCACGTCGACCGACTTCGGGGCCACGGCGGGGCCCAGGCGCTTGCGGGCGTGGCCGAGCAGTTCGAGGCGCAGGTCGTCGGAGTCCTCGTAGCCCGGATTCAGCGTGACGAAGGCCTTGACCACCTCGCCGGCCATCGGATCGGGCAGGCCGATCACGCCGGCCTCCGCGACCGCGGGGTGCTCGATCAGGGCGCTCTCGACCTCGAACGGCCCGATGAGGTGCCCGGCCGACTTGATCAGGTCGTCGGCGCGGCCGACGAACCAGAACGCGCCGTCGGCGTCGCGCGTCGCGAGGTCGCCGGTGAGGTACCAGCCGCCGGCGAAGGCCTTCCGGTAGCGCTCCTCCTGGTTCAGGTAGCCGCGGAACATCGAGGGCCAACCGGGGCGCAGCGCGAGCTCGCCGACGGTGTCGGGCTCGAGGATCTCGCGCACGTCGCCGTTCGACCGGTCGACGATGCCGGCCTCGACGCCGGGCAGCGGCCGGCCCATCGAGCCGGGCTCGACGTCCTCGGCGCGCGTGTTGGCGATCATGATGCCGCCCGTCTCGGTCTGCCACCAGTTGTCGTGGATCGGCATACCGAAGGTCGCGTTGCCCCACACCACGGCCTCGGGGTTGAGCGGCTCGCCCACGCTGCCGATGAAGCGCAGCCGCGACAGGTCGTAGCGGCGCGCCAGCTCCCCGCCGGCCTTCATCAGCATCCGCACGGCGGTGGGCGCCGTGTACCAGACGTTCACCTTCTCGTCCTGGAGGATCGCGTACCAGCGCTCGGCGTCGAACTCGGCCTCGTCGACCACGTTGGTGATGCCGTGGATCAGCGGCGCGAGGATGCCGTAGCTCGTGCCGGTCACCCAGCCGGGATCGGCGGTGCACCAGAACACGTCGCCGGGGTGGAAGTCGAGCGCGTAGAGCCCGGTCATGTAGTGGTGGACGGCCGCCCCGTGGACGTGGATCGCGCCCTTCGGCCGCCCGGTGGTGCCGCTGGTGAAGTGCAGCAGCGCCATCGATTCGGGATCGGTCGGCGCGATCGTGTAGGCGTCGTCGACGCCGGCCATGAGCTCGAACCAGTCGTGCACGTCGCGCGGCGCGTCGCTCGGGAAGGGGTCGCGTTCGTCGTCGACGAGCACGATGTGCTCGAGCCCGGAAAGGTCGTCACGGATCTGCGCCACCTTGCGCTTGTACAGGCGCGGGCTGGTGACCAGGACGCGGCCGTCGCCCAGCTCGAGTCGCTGCCGCACCGGATCGGGCCCGAAGGCCGAGAACAGGGGGCAGAACACCGCGCCGCGCTTCAGCGTCCCCAGCGCTGCCACGTAGAGTTCGGGCACGCGGCCGAGCAGGACGAACACGCGCTCGCCGGCGCCGACGTCGAGTTCCTCGAGCACGTTGGCGAAGCGCGCCGACGCCTGTGCCAGATCGGCGTACGTCAGATCGCGGTCGTCGCCGTGCGCCGAGAGCCAGCGGAGGGCGATGCGGTCGGCGTTGGGGCCGGCCGCGTGTCGGTCGACCGCCTCGTGCGCCAGATTCAGGCCGCCGCCGGGCAAACCGTCGAGGGCCGCCTCCATCGACGCCCACGAAAACCTCGACCGCGCCTCGGGCCCGGCGGCGAGGTTGGGCGGAGGCTCGAGCCGATCGGGCTTCCGAATCGTGGCGAATCCGCGGGGCAGGGTGTCGGTCATGGCGTGCAACCTCCAGCACGAGGTTTGCGGGGGCCGCGGTCCCGCGAACGAAGCCTGCGAGGCCGCCGGCATCGGGGCGCCCGAGCCGAACCTCCGCCCGATCGCCCGGCTCGATCCGGAGGCGGCGCGGGGGCGTATCGATAGCCTAGAAAGCGACCCCGCACGAGGCATCCGGCAAAGGCCTACGGCGCGCGGTCGGCCCTGCCGACACGCGGCGTCGGCCCCCGAGTAGACTCGCGGCATGCCTTCCGAACCCCCGTCCGCTCCCGAGCCCGCGCGCGCCCGCACCGCCCCGGTTCGCGTCGGCGTCGTCGGCTGCGGCGTGATCAGCGACGCCTACCTCGAAGGGATGGCCGCGTTCCCGGTCCTCGACGTGATCGCCGTGGCCGACCTCGACGCCGACCGTGCCCGCGCCAAGGCCGCCGCGTACGGCGTACCCCGGGTCCTCGCCGTCGATGCCCTGCTCGAGGCCGAGGACGTCGAGCTCGTCGTGAACCTCACGCCGCCCAAGGCCCACGCCGACGTGACCGGCCGTGCGCTCCGCGCCGGCAAACACGTGTACAGCGAAAAGCCGCTGGCGACGACGCGCGAAGACGGCTTCGAGCTCGTCGCCCTCGCCGAGGCCCACGGGCTGCGCCTCGGCTGCGCGCCCGACACCTTCCTCGGCGGGGGCATCCAGACCTGCCGCGAGCTGATCGACGCCGGCGCGATCGGCGAACCGCTGTCGGCCAGCGCCTTCCTCGCGGGGCGCGGGGTCGAGACGTGGCACCCCGAACCGTTCGCGTTCTTCAAGCCGGGCGGCGGACCGCTGCACGACATGGGCCCGTACTACCTCTCGGCCCTCGTCAGCCTGCTCGGTCCGGTCGCTGCGGTCGCGGGATCGGTCGCCTCCGGGGTTCCCGAACGGACCATCAGCAGCGAGCCGCACGCCGGCACGAAGATCGTCGCCGAGACGCCGACCCACATCACGGCCCTGCTCGAGTTCGCGTCGGGCCGCACGGGGACGCTGGTGATGAGCAGCGACGTGTGGTTCAGCCAGGCCAGCGAGCGCATCGAGATCCACGGCTCCGAGGGGACATTGGTCGTGCCCGACCCGAACACCTTCGGCGGTCCCGTGCGCCTCCGGCAGACCGGCGAGCACGGCTGGCGCGAGGTCCCGGTCGTCCGCCCATGGACCGGCGAGCAGCGCGGCATCGGTGCGGCCGATCTCGCCCATGCGCTGCGCTCGGGGCGGCACCACCGCGCCAGCGGCGACCTCGCCTACCACGTGCTCGACATCATCCAGACCGTGCACGAAGCCGCCGACGCCCGCCGCACGCTCGACGTCACCAGCCGGGCCTCGCGCCCGGAAGCCCTGCCCGCCGACCTCGCGCACGACGCGATCGACGGCTGAGGCCGAGGGAGTCCCCGTGGCCACTTCGATCGCGATTCAGCTCTACACGCTCCGCTCGCTGTCGGACGATCCGGCGGAACTCGCCCACGTCGCCGCCGACCTCGGCTACGACGGCGTGGAGGCGGCCGGCGTGCCGCAGGACGTCGATGCCTTCGGGCGCGCCCTGACGCGGGGCGACCTGCTGCTGTGTTCGTCGCACGTCTCGCTGGCGCAGCTCGAGACCGACCCCGAGGCCGTGTTCGACGCGCAGCGCGCCCTGGACAACGACCGCCTCGTGGTCCCGTGGCTCGAGCCCGAGCAACGGCCCCGCGACGCGTCCGGCTGGCGGGCGGTCGGCGGGCGGCTGGGCAAGCTGGCCGAGACCTGCCAGGCGGCGGGGATGGGCCTCGCCTACCACCACCACGCCTTCGAACTCGTCGAGGTGGGCGGCAAGCTCGCGCTCGAGCACATGCTCGACGGCGTGCACGACCTGGGCCTGCAGATCGATCTGGGGTGGTGCGCCGCCGCCGGCATCGATCCGCTGCGCCTCGTCGATCGCTATGCCGGACGGATCGAGACGGCGCACTGCAAGGACCGCGCCCCGATCGGCACGAACGAGGACGAGGAGGGCTGGGCCGATCTCGGCCACGGCACGCTCGACTGGCCGCCGCTCCTCGGTGCGCTTCGCGAGGCCGACGTGCGCTGGTGGATCGTCGAGCACGACGCGCCCCGCGACCCCGAACGCACGGCGCGGCGCGGGCTGGCCTTCCTGCGCGCGCGGCAGTGAGCGGCGGCTTCGAAGTCGGCGTCTTCTCGTTCGTCGAGAACACGCCCGATCCTGCGACGGGGCGGCTGCGCGATCCCTCGCAACGCATGCGCGACCTGCTCGAGGAGATCGTGCTCGCCGATCAGGTGGGCCTCGACGTGTTCGGCATCGGCGAGCACCACCGCGACGACTACCTGGCGGCGACCCCGCCGCTCGTCCTCGCCGCCGCGGCGGCCCGCACCGAGCGGATCCGCCTCACCAGCTCGGTCACGGTGCTGTCGGCCGACGATCCCGTGCGTGTGTTCCAGGACTTCGCCCAGCTCGACCTCATCTCGCGGGGCCGGGCCGAGATCATCGCCGGGCGCGGCTCCTTCGCCGAGGCCTTCCCGCTCTTCGGGCACAGCTTCGACGACTACGAGAGCCTGTTCGAGGAGAAGCTCGAGCTGCTGCTCGAGCTGCGGCGCCACGAGCGCGTGACCTGGTCGGGGAAGCACCGCCCGGCGCTCGACGACCTGGGCGTCTATCCGCGTCCGGCCCAGGCCGAACTGCCGGTCTGGGTCGCGGTGGGCGGCACGCCGGCGTCGGCGGCGCGCGCCGGGCGGCTCGGCCTTCCGCTCGCCCTCGCGATCATCGGCGGCCGGCCGGATCGGTTCCGGCCGCTGATCGAGATCCACCGGCGCGCTGCCGAACAGGCCGGGCACGACCCGTCGACGCTCCCCGTGGCGGTGGCCCTGCACGGCTGGGTCGCCGAAGACCGTCGCCGCGCGATCGACGAGGCCTACCCCGCCCACGCCGTGACGATGAACCGGGTGGGTCGCGAACGCGGCTGGCCGCCGTACTCGAAGGCGCAGTTCGAGGCCTCGTGCGCGCTGGAGCAGAACCTGATGGTCGGCGACCCGGAGTGGGTGGCCGAGAAGATCCTCTACCAGCACGAGCTCTTCGGCCATCGCCGCACGATGATCCAGCTCACGGTCGGGAGCCTGCCGCACGACCGCGTGCTCCAGGCCATCGAGAAGCTCGGCACCGAGGTGGCGCCGCGGGTTCGCGACGAGATCGCCCGGCGCGAGGCATCGGCGCGGGCGTAGCGCGGCCGGGCGCAGCGCGGGCGGGCGCAGCGCGGGCGGGCTTCGGCGCCCCCGGCCCCTGCTGGGGCCGCTGGGGTTCGGCCGGACACGCGGCCCGAGACGAGGGGTAGGCTGGGCGCATCGGCGTGCGCGACGCCGCGTCGCACACGAGACCCTGCCCCCGATCGCCGAGGAGCGTCCATGATCGTCGACCCGTCTCGCCGCTGCGTACCCGCGATTCTCGGTCCGTCGCTCCGTGGCGCGCTCGCCGTCGCGGTCTCCGTCGCTTGGCTCGCCTTCGTCGCGGCTTCGTGGTCGTCCGCCCAGGTCCTTCCGCGCGAGGTGCGCGTGCAGATCCTTCGGTCGGTGGTGGAGGTCGTCCCCTACGACCCGGTCGCGGACGGGCTCGTCGACTGGTCGGGCTCGGGCACGATCATCAGCCCCGACGGCTACGTGCTGACGAACTACCACGTCATCGGCGACCTCGACGCGCGCAGCGCCTACGAGTGGCATGCGATCTTCGTCACCGATCCCGCCGCCCCCGACCAGCCGCCCGAACACAGCTACTGGGCGCGCTTCGTGGCCGGGGACGCGACGCACGACCTCGCTCTGGTGCGCATCGTGGAGTTTGCCGACGAGAGCCCGGTGCCCGCGTCGTTCGAGTTCCCCGCCGTTCCCGTCGGCGACTCGAATGGGCTCATCCCGGGCGACCCGCTCACGGTGGTCGGCTACCCGGGCATCTCGGGCGCGACGATCACGTTCACGACGGGCATCGTCAGCGGCTGGCTCGGCGAGGACCTGATCGCCGGCGGCAAGCAGTGGATCAAGACGGACGCCAAGATCGCGCGCGGCAACTCCGGCGGCGCCGCCTTCGACGAACGGGGTCGCCTCGTCGGCGTCCCCACCCTGCTGCAGCAGCGAAACGACGGCGTGTTCGAAGAGCAGTTCTACCTGCGGCCGATCGCGCTGGCGTGGGCGCTCATCGGTCCGAACGTGGCGAGCGTGCAGCGCCCGGCCCGCGCGGCGGGCGCCGCGGGCGCCCCCGGCCCCGGGTCGGTGAATGGCGGGGCCGCGCAGCCGTCGGGGCCGGCTTCGGGCGCGGCGTCCGAGGCCTCCTCGGATCCCGCCCCCGAGGGCTCGGCCGACGAGCTGTTCGCGCAGAGCGGAGTGCTCACCGAGGGCGACGAACGCTTCGACGAAGGCATGTACTTCGACGTCTACGAGGTGCCGCTGCGGGCGGGGCTGGAGCTCGTGGTCGAGATGCGCTCGACCGAGATCGACCCGTACCTTCTCGTCGTCGGGCCCGACGACGAGCTGGTCTTGGATGTGGACGACAGCGACGGGCAAGGCTTCGACGTGCTCGAGTCGTTCACCACGACCGCCGACGGTGTGTACCTGCTGGTGGCGTCGAGCGCCTTCGCCGACGAGACGGGCAGCTACGACCTGCGCCTGCGCGCGGCACCCGGTTCCCGCGGGACGGATGCGGCGGGAGCGGAGACCGGACCGGCCGAGCTCGGCGGCATCGCACCGCCGGCCGTGGGATCGGCCACCGGGTTGGTCGGCGAGATCGCGCTCCCCGACACGGCGGTCAACCGCCTGGCCGGCTCCGACGACTCGACCTACCACACGTACTGGATCGAAGTCCCCCCGGGAACGGCGCGGCTCGAGGTGCTGCTGTCGGCCGAGGCGGATCTCGACCTGTTCCTGAAGTACGGAAGCGAGATCCTCGACTGGGGCGACGACGGCGACTGGGACTTCCGCGACATCTCGACGCAGTACTACGCCGAATTCGTCGTCGAGAACCCGAACCCCGGCCGCTGGTACCTCGACGTGGTCCTGTTCGGCAACCCCGGCACCGAGCCCGGCTACAGCGTGCGCGTGCGCTAGGGCGACCGCAGGCCGATACGCGGCGGCGCCCGTGCCGCTGCGCCCGATCGCGTCGATCGCCTCGATGCACCCCTCGAGGCACCCCTCGAGGCACCCCACAATGAGATCCGCCGACCTGTCCGGGTAGGGACGTGGTCGGCGGATCGGCACCGCTGTTACACGGTCGTTCGGACGATGCGGGCGGGGGGGAAATCGCCCGAACAGGTGTAAGTATAGCTGTGCCGGAACCCTGCGACGTGTCCAAGATCACGTCGCGGGTCGGGGCGTCGCATCGCGCTCCGGACTCGAGCGAACGCCGTGCTCGCGGGCCACGTGCGCACCGGGATCCCCGGCCGCGTCCGTCATGCGATCCGGGGGCACGGCGCACCGCGGACCGGGCATCCTTCACATCTTTCAGTCTTGACTGAAACTTCCGCAAAGCGTAGGCTCGGCGAGAGGTGATCGCCATCGCGGAACCCACGACATCCGCATCGGGGCCCGGGCTCGAAGCGGAGAAGCTCGCTTACATCGAAGAGATGGGGATCGCCATCGAGGGCCTCGGCCTGCCGCGCATGGCGGGCCGCGTCCTCGGCGCCCTGCTGATCGCCGACCCGCCCGAACAGTCGGCCGAGGACCTGGCCGAAACGCTCCAGGCGAGCCGCGGCTCGATCAGCACCACCACGCGCCTGCTCGAGATGCCCGGGCTGATCGAGCGGGTCAGCAAGCCCGGGGACCGCAGGGTGTACTACCGCAACCGGCCCGACGCCTGGTACCAGGCCACGCGCCGGGAGGCCGCCGCCCTCGGCCAGATGCGCGAACTCGCCGACAAGGCCCTCGACCTGCTCGAGGGCGCCCCGGACGAGGTTCGCCAAGGGGCCGAAGACATGCGCGAGTTCTATGCGTTCTGGGAGCGCGAAATGCCGGCCGTGCTCGATCACTGGCACCGGCACACCCGTCGCCGTCGCGACGACGAGGAGGCCTGATGAACACTTCGATCCACACCCTCGCCTGGCGCAACCTGTGGCGCCACAAGCGACGCACGCAGCTGCTCCTGGCCGTCGTCGCCTACGCCACGATCGCCATCATCTTCTTCTGGGGCTTCTACGACGGCTTCGTCAACACGCTGTTCGACGGGCAGGCGCGCACCCTCAGCGCCCCCGTGCTGGTGCAGACCGAAGCCCACTTCCGCGATCCCGACCCCGAGAACGCCCTGCCGGCGCTCGACACGCTCGCCGGCGTGAGCGACGTCGACGGCGTGGACGGCGCGGCGCCGCGGCTCGAGGCCTACGGCCTGTTGCGCTCGCCGTACCGCACGCAGGGCGCGGCCCTGCGCGGCGTCGATCCGACGCTCGAAGGGCAGGTCAGCGACCTCCCCGACGACGTCGGCGCGGGGCGCTGGATCGAGGCCCCCGGCGAGATCGTCCTGGGCGCCGAGCTGGCCAGCGAAATCGACGTCCGCGTCGGCGAACGGATCGCTGTGGACGTCCAGGCCCAGGCGGGTTCGCAGGGGCTCGGCCTCCGCGTCGTCGGGCTGATCGAGAGCGGCCTCCGGTCGGTCGACGACCGCGCGGTGCTGCTCCACATCGAGGACGCCCGCACCCTGACCGGCGTGGACACCGCCACCGGCATCGCGCTCGACGTCACCCCGGGTCGGTACCGGGCCGTCGCGCGCGCCGTGCACGAAGCCGGCGTGCTTCCCGCCGGCGTCGCGGCCTACCCGATCAACGACCTGCTCGGCGGCATCGTCGCCGGCATCGAGCAGAAGCGCGTGTACCTGATGCCGATCATGCTGCTGTTCGCGGTCTTCGCCGCGGTGACGGTGATGAGCACGGTGATCGTCAGCGTGATCGAACGCACGCGGGAGTTCGGCGTGATCGCCTCGCTCGGGCTCAGCCAGGGGCAGCTCGCCCAGATGGTGACCTACGAGGCCGTGTACACCACGGGGCTCGGCTTCGTCGTTGGCGTCCTCGCCGGCTACGGGCTCAATTGGGTGCTGTCGGCGACCAACGCGCTCGGGCCGCTCATCTCGTCGTACTACAGCCGCTTCCTCGAGGGCTTCGCGCTCTCGGAGCAGCTGCTGTTTGCGATGGAGATCGGCTACCTCGCCTGGGCCGCCACGACGATCCTGATCGCGGCCTTCCTGGCCATCGCCGTGCCCGGACGCCGGGTGCGCGAACTCAACCCCTCCGAAGCGATGCGGGCGGTGTGAGGGCCATGGCCCCGCTCCCCCGACGCCTTCGACGCCTCGCGCTCGTCGCTGCCTCCGGCCTCCTGCTCGGTTTCGCCCTCGCGCAAGCGGGCGACGCCCCGAGCGACGCCGACGCCGTGCTCGACCGCATCTTCGACAACCTGCGCGGCGAGAGCCAAATCGCCACCCTCGAGATGACCGTGACCCGCCCCGACGACGTGCAGCGCTTCGAGCTGCGCATCTACAGCGAGGGCGAGGAACGCGCGCTCACCCGCGTCGTGGCCCCGCCGCGCGACGCCGGACAGGCCTTCCTGAACGACGGCGACAACGTGTTCATCTACAACCCGCGGCTGCGTCGCGTGTTGCGACTTCCGCCCTCGGGGCGCAGCGACAGCTTCCTCGGCTCCGACATCTCCTACAGCGACCTCGCCGGCGACGATCTGCGCGACCAGTACGCGACCGAGATCGTCGCCGACGGCGACGACGCCGTCACGCTGGCCCTGACGCCGAAGCCCAGCGCC
This sequence comes from uncultured Trueperaceae bacterium, assembly GCA_965365745.1. Classification (GTDB taxonomy): domain Bacteria; phylum Deinococcota; class Deinococci; order Deinococcales; family Trueperaceae; genus CBDUCW01. Next base: position 7,844 of record CBDUCW010000009.1, on the reverse strand, counting down.
CCGACGCCCTACGGCCGGGTCGAAGTGACCGCGTCGAAGCCGGACTACGCCCCCACCCGCATCGTCTACTTCGATCAGCGAGGCACCGCCGTCAAGGAACACCTGATCTCGGACTACACCGACGTCGACGGCCGGCGGATCCCGCAGCGCTACGAAGTGCGCGACCTTCTCGACGAAGGGCATCGGACGGTGGTCCTGTGGACCGACGCTCGCTTCGACGTCGAGATCCCCGCCGCCTGCTTCACGCAGAACGCGCTCGAGCGCGAAGGGGCGTGCGAACGATGATCGGCATGGCCTGGCGCAACCTCTGGCGGCAGGGGCGTCGCAGCCTGATCGCGATCTTCGCCGTCGCCGTCGTCGTCTTCATGGCCATCTTCATGTACGGCCTCGGCGGGGCGGGGACGAACAGCCTCTACCAGGACCTCACCGGCGAGATCGGCCACATGCAGATCCACGTGGACGGGTGGCGCGACGCCCGCGACTTCGACGACGGCCTGCTGCGCAACGCGGCAACCGTGCGCACTGCGGTCGAAGCGGTGGCTCCCGAGCTCGACCTCGTGGCCGTGCTGCAGGTGCCCGCGCTGGTCGCCGGCGAGGACCGCTCGCGCGGCATCCCGGTCACCGGCCAGCGCTGGTCCGACCGGATGCGCGACGCGTTCCGAGCCCAGCACCTCGCCGAAGGGAGCTTCCTCGAACCCGGCGAGATCGACGGCATCCTGCTCGGACGCGCCCTCGCCGACGCCCTCGAGGTCGAGCTCGGCGACGACGTCTACGTCTACGCGCCGGGCACCGACGGCTACGGCGCGGCCGCCTACACGTTGCGCGGTCTGCTCGACTTCGACGACCCGACCCGTGAGATCGCGAGCGCCTATCTCAGCCTCGAAGCCGCCCAGGAGCTCGCGGCGCCGAACGCGCTCACCCGCATCGAGTTGCACGATCCCGAGGCGCGCACGCTGGCCGCGGACGAGGAGGCGCTGGCCGTCGTCGGCGAGCTGCGCGCCCGCCTCGGCGACGGCGTCGTGGTCGACACCTGGGGCGAGGTCGAACCGGGCCTCGCCACGGTGATGAACCTCCTGATCCCGGTCGTGGCGATCGAGTCGATCATCTTCTTCCTGCTCGCCGGCCTGCTGGTCCTCAACACCGTCTACCTGAGCACCCTCGAGCGCATCCGCGAGTTCGGCGTCATGCTCAGCCTCGGCGCCAAGGGGCGCCAAGTGATGGCGCTCGTCACCACGGAGAGCGTGCTCATGTGCCTCACCGGGGCGGCGCTCGGCCTCGCCGGGGGGCTCGGTCTGATCGCCGCGCTGTCCGACGGCTTCACCTTCCCCGGCATGGCCGACTCCTTCGCGCAGCTCGGCATCAGCCCGATCCTCTACCCCTACCTCGAGCCGTGGCAGGTGCTCCTCGCCGTCGGTTTCGCCGTGGCAACGGCGATCGGCGCGGCGCTCTGGCCCGCCCGGATCGCCGCCTCGATCGAGCCCGCCGAAGCGATGCGCTACACGGCATGATCGGCGACCGTCGTTCGGCGCCCACCGCCCAATCGCACCCCCCGAAAGGACCCGCTCCCATGCCCCTCTTCTCCGTGAAGGACCTGACCAAGACCTACCGCACGGGCGAGGTCACGACGCACGCGTTGCGCGGCGTCGACCTCGAGGTCTCCGAAGGCGAGTTCACGGCGATCGCCGGACCTTCGGGCAGCGGCAAGAGCACGCTCCTGCACCTGATGGGCGGCCTCGACCAGCCGACCTCCGGCGAGGTGTGGCTCGACGGCGAACGCATCGACCGGCTGAGCAAACGCGAGAGCGCGAAGGTGCGCCTCGCGAAGCTCGGCTTCGTCTTCCAGGCCTACAACCTGATCCCCGTGCTCAGCGCCCTCGAAAACGCCGCCTTCGTGCTCGAGCTGAAGGGCCTCGCGCGCAAGGAACGAAACCGGCGCGCGCTCGACGCCCTCGAGGCGCTCGGCATGGAGGACCTCGGCGACCGCCGCCCGAACCAGCTCAGCGGCGGCCAGCAGCAGCGCGTCGCGGTGGCGCGCGCCTTCGCGGCCGAGCCGCGCATCATCCTCGCCGACGAACCCACCGCCAACCTCGACAGCGAGACCGGCGGCCAGTTGATTTCGCTCATGAAGCGGCTCAACGAACAGGAGGACGTCACCTTCGTGTTCAGCACCCACGATCCGCGCCTGCTCGAGCACGTCAAGCGCATCGTCCGGCTCGAGGACGGCCGCGTCGCCGGCGACGAGCGCCGGAACGGCGACCCCGTCGCCGACGCCGCCCGGCCGGCGGACGCCGTGGCACCGGCGGACGCAGTGGCACCGACGAACGCCTGAGGATGGGCGCCCGTCGCGCGCACCGACGTCGGTGGGCAGGCCTCGCCGCGCGGTGCGCTGCGGTGATCCTCGCGGCCTCGCTCGTCGCCGCCGCGGCGGCGCAACCGCGCGTTCGCGGCGAGGTCGAGCTCCGTTCGGGGTCGACCTGGACGGAGTTCGGCGGCACCTGGTCCTCGCTGCTGACCGTCGTCTACCGTGCCCACCTCGAGGTCGAGGCGAGCCTCGGCCCGCTCGAGCTTCGCGTGGTCGCCGATCCGTCGGTGCGGCTGCGCGAGGGCGGGCCGGACGCCGCCACGCTCGATCTGCCCGTCCCCGAGGCCTTCCTGCGCCTCGCCGCCGGGCCCGTCGACGTCGACGCCGGTCGCCTGCGGACGGCCGTCGGCACGGCGCGCCTGCTGCAACCCTACGCGCACGACGCGCGCAGCGAGGCCGGCGTGGCCGTGGGCTGGTGGGGCGCGCGCGCGACGGCGTACCTCGACCTGTGGCGCCTTCGCGGCCTCGCCTTCGTCCGCACCGACGACGGAGGGATCGGGGGGCTGCTGAGCGTTCGACGCGACCTCGGCGTGGCCGACGTCGAGGCCCACGTACGGTGGCTCGACACCTTGGCGATCGGTCTCGGCGCCAGCGGAACGATCGGAGACCTGATCGTCTACGGCGAAGGGTGGCTGCTCGAGGCGCCGTGGCGCGGCCGAGGAGCGATCGGCCTGTCGGGCTTCGCGGGGGACGCCCTGTGGACCGCGGAGGTCGGCTACGCGCCGGCTCCCGTGGCCGGAGGCGCCGTGCTTCCGCTCGCCGCGGCACGGGTGGACGTCCCGCTCGAGGACGGCTGGTCGCTCGGCGTCGACGGCGGCATCGCCTACGTGTCGGCCGATGCGAGCCGCACCGGGGCCGAGACGCTGGTCGGACTCGGCGGGGTCGGGCTGCGCCTCGACGAGGCCGACGGCGGGGTGAGCCTTCGCGTCACCGCGACGCGCACCGACCTGGCGACGGTCGTCGGGTTCGAGATCGGCGTGATCGGCTACTTCTGACCGAACGCAGGTGCGCGGCGGGCCGGCGGCCGCCCGGCTGGAACGGCCCGCCGAACGTGGGTCCCTCGTTCGGACGCGACGGCCCCCGGATCGTCAGTCCGCTCACCGCGCGCCGAGCGCTCCGTCCGTACCCTGACGTTCGATGCAGGAACCGATGGACGACCTCCCCGAACTCGACGCCACGCTCGACCGCGACGGCCTCATCGCGCGGCGCGAGGCGCTCGTCGACGAGCTCGACCGGCTCCGGTCGCGCATCGACACGCACCGGCGGTGGCCGCGGGTCGGGCGCGACAACCCGGCACTCGTGCGGGCGCTGGCCGCCCGGCGCGACGCCGTCGACCGTGGCCTGGTGCGGCACGCGGTCGGGGCGAGCCGGGAGCGGTTGTGGGTCGACCTCGAGTCCGCGACCGCCGCGCTCGTCGCGTTCGCGCGCGTGTGGCTCGCGCTCGAGCGGGGCGCGGTGCACGCGCCGGCGCTGGTCGAGGACCTCGGCGGCGACCCGTCGGCCTCGTCGGAACAGCGCCCTTCGCGGCGGCGCCGGCCACGGGGCGACGGGCGCGGGGGGCGTGGGGGCGGCGGGGGCGTCCCCGCCTGAGTCGCGCGTCGCGACGTACCGACCCGCCCGAGCGCGAGTGGGCCTCGAGCGGGACCGGCGCCGCTCTCGGTCCGGGTTGGGCCATCCACGCCCGCGTGCAATCGACCCACGCCCGCATGCGCTCGACGCGCACGGCCGAGCGGCCGATGCACCGCATCGGCCGCGTGGCGCCGCTCGCGTCTCGATCCATCCCCTCTCAGTGACGAATCTCGGGAGGCCATGGCGGGAACGCCATGCTCCCTGGAGCCCGTCGAGTCCGGCGCTCGGCCGGGTCGAGGCGGCGCCTGCACTGCTTCGAAACGACCGCCGAGGCTCCGTGGATCGACGCTAGACGGCGGGGGGTTGCGTGGGGGTTGCACTCCGGCCGGGCGTCTGCAACCGCCTAGCCTCCGTGCACGTCGACGAGCGCCTGGCGCGGCGCCAGGGCGGGCAGAATCAGCAACGTCGTGGCAGCGGCGCTCAGCATGGCGACCCACATCAGCGCCGCGATCTGCGTGTGCGGTGCGAACGGCGAGGCCAGCAGCGCCGACAGGCCGACAGGGATCCCGATCGCGTTCGCGAGGATCGGCCGTCCGGCCGTGCGCAGCGCGCGTCGCACCCAGGCCCCGCCGTCGGCCCGGGCGTGCTCGAGCGCCGCGATCAGGTGGATCGCGTAGTCGATCCCGACCCCGATCACGATGCTCGATGCGATGGCGGTGATGAGGTTGAGCTGGATGCCCGAGAGGGCCAGGAATCCCAGCAGCGTCGCCACGGTGACCGCGATGGGGAACAGCGCGAGGAGGGTGGTGCCGAGGCGCCGGTAGACGACGAGCAGCAGCACGCCCACCAGGACGAAGGCCAGCGCCAGCGACCCGGCCTGGGCGCGCACCACGAGCCGGTTGAGCGCTTCGAAGAGGAGCGGCGTTCCGGTGAAGGCGCGCACCTCGGGCATCGCGTCGGTCGCCTCCCGCCACCGCTCGACGTTCGAGGTGCGCACGTCGTCGGGGAAGACCAGGAAGCGCAGCCCCTCGGCCGACACCATCGGCCCGACCGGCGGCGTGCGTTCGCCGCGCAGGAGCTCGTCGCGTTGCGCCTCCGGAAGCGCGGCGGCCAGCGACGCGACCGACACCACCGACCGGATGCCCGGCAGGTCCTCGAGCTCGTCGCTTCGAGCTCGGATCGCCTCGAGCTGCGGATCGATCGGCGCGCTCGGGTCGAAGGCGAACTCGCCGAAGAGCGGCGACGCCCCGCCGAAGGCCGCCTCGACCTCGGCGTAGGCCGCGCGCACCGGGTGGTCGGCCTTGAAGAAGAACAGCTGGTCCGACACGACCGCGAGGCGCGGGATCCCCGCCGCAGCCACGACGAGCATGCCCGCCACGACGACGCCGGCGATCCAGCGCCTCGAGGCCGCGGCCTCGAGCGCGTCGGTCAGGCGCCGGCCCAACCGCGCGCGCGGCCCGCGGGCGGGGATGTCGATCCGCGAGAGCAGCGCCGGCAGCGTGAAGAACGAGATGGCGCCGGCGAAGGTGATCCCGACCGCGGTGAACACGCCGAGCTGCTGCATCGGGCGCACGCCCGTCACCGCCAACGACAGGAACCCGGCCGCCGTCGACACGGTCGTGAGGATCATCGGCACGCCCACCTCGCGCAGCGCGGCGGCGACCCGCTGGGCCTTCGGCTCGCCCCGCTCGGCCGCGTCCTGAAGGTGGCTGACGAAGTGGAGCCCGTCGGCCGAGCCCATCACGATCACGAAGATCGGCACGATGACGGTGACGATGTCGACCCGAAGGCCGAGCCCGAAGATCAGACCGAAGGTCCACAGCGCGCCGAGGATCGCCGGCACGATCGACAGCGCCGCGAGCCGAGGCGCGCCGAGCGCCAGCGTGAAGACGAGCAGGATCAGCAGGATCACCGCTGGCGGGATCGCCAACAGGAACCAGCCGAGCAGGTCGATCACCTCTGCGAAGACGAGCGGGTTGCCCGCGAAGACCGCTCGCAGTCCGTCGGGGATCGCCGCATCGGGGACGCGATCGGCGACCGCGATCGGATCGCCGTCCGGCAGGACGACGGCGAGGGCCCGCGTGCCGTCGTCCGACAGAAGCAGCTCGGCTGCCGGGCTTCGCCGGAGCAGGCCCGACAAGCCCGCGAGCAGCGGCGCGGCGAGGCCCCGGATCCGCTCGGCGTCGAGCGCTTGGCCCAGCAACGGGTCCTCGGTCGGGACGAGCGTGCCGACCGACGCCACGCCGTCGACCGCCGCGAGCGCATCGCGCGCCTCGGCCACCAGCGCGAGCCCCTCGCGATCGGTGAGGCTCCCCCCGTCGCGACGCTCGAGGACCACCGTGATGGGGTCGCCGACGTCGTAGACCTGCTGCAGGCGCGTGAACGCCTGCCCCTCGGGCGTGCTCCCGAGCAGCGACGAGGTGACGTCGGCGTCGAACGCCAGCCGCGGCAGCATCGCCACCGCGAGCAGCGTCAGCAGCGCGGTCGCCCCCAGGACCACGGGTGCCCGGTGGACCAGGAGGTGGGCGATGCGACGCATGCGCCACTGTACGCCCGCGGTCGGCGACGGCGAAGCGATGTCGCGGGCTCCCCCGGGCGTCCGCGATCGCGCTCGCGAACGAACGAGCCTGCGCGACGGCCGCCCGGCTAGGCCAGGCTCTTGATCTCCACGGCCACGACGACGAGGTCGGCGTCGCCGACGTTCTCGACCGCGTGGATCCCGATGGGCCCGGTCCACAGCGCCTCGGGGACGTGCTCCATCGGGGTGACGCGCGTGTCGAGCAGCACGGCGCCGTCGCCGTCGGTGCGCACGAAGTCGCTCCACGACTTCACGACCTGCACGCCGGACCACGCGTGGGTGTGGAGCTCGGTGGTCTCGCCCGGGGGGATGCGCGTCTCGAGCACGCGGACGCGGTCGTTCTCGAGGATCAGCCTGTGGTGGCGTGCCGCAGCGACGAGGGCGTCGAGCTCCGGGGGCCAGGTGGCGGGGTCACCCGCGTCGGAGGCCGTTGGGGGATCGTGGCTCATTCGAACGCTCCTTGCTCCAGCGTGCCACATCGATCGGCGCGCCTCGTCGAGGCGTTGGGACGATTCGTACGCGACGCCTTCCGTGAGCGCCGCCGTTTCTATTCCACATGCTCGTCTGTTCGGCCGTGACGGTTGCACATCGCCGAATCGTGCTCCAGCCTACGCTTTTTCATTCGGCCGTCCGAGATCGCAAGCCCTTCGTGCGCATTGCTCGCATGCGGGTCGCGCGACTTGGAGCCCCCTCGACTCGCGGGGGCGGGTTCCGGACGGGCAACCCGCCCGTCCCGATCGACGAGAGGATCGTGCCATGGAGATGGAGTTCTAGTGCCCACGTCCAAGCCCTACCGCGCGTACACCCCGCTCCTGGCGCTCACCGTCCTCCTCGCGTTCGCGCTCAGCGCCTGCGGCCCCGCAGGAGGAAGCGGCAACGGCGGCGGCAACGGCATCGACGGCGCACCCGAATTCCTCATCAACAGCCCCAACGACGGCGCCTCGCTCTACGCCACCACCTTCTTCTCCATCCAAGCGATCAACGAAGACGAGATCGCAACCGTCGTCTTCGAAGCAGCCGGCACCGAACTCCCAGCCGAAAGCACCGGCGAAACGATGACCCGCGTCTTCCTCGTCCCCACCGACTACCCCCAAGGCCCCCTCGACCTCCGCGCCACCGTCACCGGAACCAACGGACGCAGCGCGAGCCGCACCATCACCGTCGACATCGCACCCCCACCGCCGTCCAGCACCACCGTCGGATCCGAAGGCGCCCTCCTCGCCACCCAAGAACCCAACGGCGCCTTCAGCACCCTCACCCTCCCCCCCGGCACCGCAGACGGCCTCTCCGTCACCTTCACCTCCAAGACCCAAGAACAGATCAAGACCCTCACCG
>CBDUCW010000008.1:0-20293 GCA_965365745.1 uncultured Trueperaceae bacterium | reverse complement strand
GTGCACGTGGCCGCCGGCGAGGGAATGCGGGAGATTCTCGCGGGCCTGCGCGAGCCGGGGCGACTCGGCGCGGTCAAGCGGACGGATGGGTTGCGGGCGGGTCCGAAGCCGACGTTGGCCACGACGTCTACCCCGTCAACGTCTCGAGCGCTTTCAACGCCCCGAATCGCTCGACCGACCGCGCCAGCCGAGGCAGCATCGTCGCCACCATGCCCTCGCGCTGCGCTGGCGTGAGCTCGAAGAACATCGCCACGTACATCGTGCGCAGGAACACGTCGAGCAACGCGAGCCGGAAGTCCCGCAGGCACGCATCGAAGTCGTATCCGGGCACGCCCTGCGCCACGAGGTCCCGGTGGTAGCTCGCGAGCAGGTCCTTCGCGGCGCCGGCGCTCACGCTGGGGGCGAGGTTTCCGCCCAGGAAGATCGCCATGTCGTACGGGGCCTTGGCGGGCCCGAGGCCGGCCCAGTCGATGATGGCCAGGTCGAGGCCTCCGTCTTCGTCGCGGCGGGCGAACATGTTGTCGAGCTGGATGTCCCAATGGATGAGCGTGCGTGGACCCTCCCAGTAGACAGCCGTGCGAATCGCCTCGTTGAAGTGCATGGCCGCTTCATGCACGGCGATCGATCGAGCGTCGAGCGCCGTTCGATTGCGGAACTCCTTCCACCCGCGGACTTGGCCGTAGAGGAAGTCGTCGGTCATGAGGCGCGCGAACAGGTCCGATCGATGCTCGTGGACCTCGGGGCGCTCCCACCACCGTGCGTGGAAGGCAGCGATGTCGGACACGACCCGTTCGGCGAGCGTCTCGTCGGCGCCGTCCACCGACCGGATCGACTCCCAGTCTCGGAAGTCTTCCAGCAGAAAGAAGAAGGCGCCCGACTCCCGGTCATACCGAGCGACGTAGCACCTCGGAACACGAACGTCGCTCGCCGGAGCGATGCGCTCGTAGAAGAACGCCTCCTGCACGCCGAGCTCCCGGAAGTACAGCCGGAACTTCGGGTCGGTGCTCGAGAACTTCGCGATCAGGCTCGCAGGTGCCCCTCCCCCGATCGCGTCGTCATCGTCGTATGCCAACGTGACGCGCGCGAGCTGCCCCGTTACGCCCGCGCCGGCGTCACCGCCGAGCACGTCGACGTCGATCTCCGTGCACGCGGCGGACGGGCCGAGGCACCCGTCGTGCCGCAGCGCGTCGGTGATCCAGTCGGGGTGCAGCTCCGAGGGGCTCAGGGGAAACAAGATGGCCGAGCATACGGGCGCCGAGATCGCGTCGGCAAATGTCCGATCCCGACGGGTCCCGATGCCGGGTATCGAACAGCCACCCACCCCCGCCGCGTTGCAGTGTAGAATCGAGCAGGGGTTGGAACCATCGACGTGTCCGGCTGTGCTCCCACGCACAGCGGCTCGGTTCGTAGGAACGCACGTGCGGTGCAGTCCCGCCCACCTCGTGACCGTCGCGTAGCCGCGGCGGCGCGGGCTCGTTCGGATCGACCCCGATCCGGCGCGACAACACGCCGAGGCCAGCGCCGTGCGTGGCGCTCCCGTTCGTGGAGCGGCGCGGCTCGAGCGGACCTCTGGGAGCCACGGCTCCCGGCCGATTCGTTCGAACTCCGCCACGCGATCGAGATCCCCCCTTCCGACGATGCCGTCCTCGAGGACGCTCGTCTCCGTCCGGTCCCGATCTCCGAATGCACCGTGATGCGCCGCCGAGCGCCAGTACGTCCATGGGCCGCCGGCCCTCCACGCCCCGTCCTCGATCCATGAACTTGGACCCCACGTGACCGAACCCTCATCCTCGATGCTGCTCGAGCCCCGCTGGCACGATCCGCGCCGCGAGCACCCCGAACGCGACCCGCGCGTGCGGTACAGCCTCGCCGCGCGGAACGCCCGCGACGTCCTCGGCTTCGATGAGCTGCGGCCCGCACAAGTGCAGGCGCTCAAAGCCGTGCTCGCCGGGCACGACACGCTGACCGTCATGCCCACCGGCTCGGGCAAGTCCGCCATCTACCAGCTCGCGGCCATCAGCGGCGCCGGCCCGGCCGTCGTGATCTCTCCCCTGCTCGCCCTGCAACGCGACCAGGTCGAGGCGCTCGAGGCCAAGCGGCCCGGCACGGCCGCCGCCTGGAACAGCACCATCAGCGCCTCGGCGCGCAGGGAGATCGACCGCCGCTGGCGCCAGGGCGAGCTCGACCTGCTCTACCTCGCGCCCGAATCGATCGAGAGCACGGGCGACATGCTCACCAAGCACCCGCCCAAGCTCGCCGTCGTCGACGAGGCGCACTGCGTGCTCGAGTGGGGGCACGACTTCCGGCCCGAGTACCTGAATCTGCCCGTGCACTTCGATTCCTGGCGCTGCCCGCCGGTGCTCGCCTTGACGGCCACGGCGTCGCCGCCGGCGCGTGACGCGATCGCCGAACTGCTCGACCTGTGGGATCCCGACGTCTTCGTGGCGGGCTTCAACCGACCCGAGATCCACCTCGCCGTCGAGCGCTTTCGCGACGCCACCGAGAAGCGTGCCGCGCTGCTCAACGAGGCCACCCATCTCAGCAAGACCAGCGGCGGCGCGGGGATCGTCTACTGCGCCACGCGCGAGGGCACCGAGGACGTCGCGTCCGCCTTGGCGGCGCGCGGCGTCAAGACCGCCGTCTACCACGGCGGACTCGGGCGCACCGAGCGCGCCCGCGTGCAGGACGCCTTCGACACCAACGAGATCGATCTGATCGCGGCCACCCTGGCCTTCGGGCTGGGCGTCGACAAGCCGGACGTGCGCTTCGTGCTGCACCTCGATCCGCCCGCCTCGCTCGACGCCTACTACCAGGAGGCCGGGCGGGCCGGACGCGACGGCCAGCCGGCCGAGGCCAAGCTGTTCTGGTGCCCGGACGACTTGGTGCTGCAGCGGTTCATGGGCGGCGGGATGACGCTCGAATCCGAGACGCTCGAGCGGGTCGTCACCGCGCTCGCCGCGGTCGGCGAACCGGTGGCGCCGCACCTCGTGCAGCAGGACCTCGGCCTCACCGACGCACGCGCGTCGGCGGTGCTGCGCCGCCTCGAAGAGGTCGGCGCCGTGGAGATCTTCGAGAACGGCTGGGTCATGGCGATCCGCGGGGTCGACACCCGCGCTGCCGTGGTCGAGGCGCTGAAGCTGCAGGGCCGCTACCGCCGCTACGTGCGCTCGCGCCTCGACATGCTCAAGGCCTACGCCGAGGGGAGCGGTTGCCGGCGCGCCTTCCTGCTCGGCTACTTCGGCGAGGCGCACGACGCGCCCTGCGGCAACTGCGACCTCTGCGACCAGCTCGGCCACACCGGCGCCGAAACCGACGCGCAGGTGTTCCCGTTCCGCGTGGGCTACCGCGTCGAGCACGACCTCTACGGGCCCGGCGAGATCACCGGCATCGACGACGAGAAGGTCACGTTGCGCTTCGAACGCGAAGGCTACATGCAGCTCGCGCTCGACCACGTGCTCGAAAACCAGCTGCTGCGTCCGGGCGACGGGGTCGCACCCGTGCCCGACGCCTCTGCGAGCTAGGCGCCCCGAGGCGGCGCGGCCCGCCCGTGCGGTGCCGTCGCGCCGGCCGCCACGACGGCGACCCGGTCCGCCCTCAGGAACCCGTCGGCAGCAGACGCGCGAGGTCGCCGACCCGCGCTTCGACCTCGCTGCGGTCGACGCGCACGGCGAGTTCGCGCCGCTGCGTCATCGCGGCGAGGAAGTCGAGGTCGGCGTGGTCGGTTCCCACGGCGACGACGGCGATCCCCAGCGCGCGGGCCCGCGCCGCCGCGGCGAGCGTGCGCGACGGGTCGTCGGGCATGCCGTCGGTGATGAGGATGATCGACCGTTCGCCGCTGCGGAAGCGCAGACGACGGATCGCCAGCCCCATCGCCCGCGACATCTGGGTGCCCGGCCCGAGGTGCAGCTCGCGCAGCCGCTTGGCGAAGCGGGCGGGATCGCGCGTCGCCCCCGAGAGCACGTCCGCCGTGCGGTGGAAGGCGATCGCGCCCACCGCGTACTCGAGCTTCCACGCCTCGTAGAAGAATCGGATGGCGCCGCGGTGCACCTGCCCGAGCTTGTCGTCGTGCCCCATCGACGCCGAGCGGTCGAGCAGCAGGAACACGCGGCCGCGCAGCGGCGACCTGGCGGGCGACGCGATCGAGCGCCGTCGCCGACCCACCCCGCCCCGGCTCGACCGCGAGGTCGGTTCCGGGCGCGGCAGGGGGGACGGACGGGGTCACGACCTCAATCTAGCCGAGCGCGGGCGGGGCGCGACGTGGGCCGACCCGCCATCGGACCCGTTTCGGTCGGCCAGCACACAGCGACTCTGCGCCCGACGTTGGAAACTACGAATCGGCGCGCTGGGCCGCTGCCCACTCGATCCGTGGGCTCGCGAGCACGCACCTACCGCCATACCCGGCACTTCGTCGTGCTCGCACACTTCGCATCCGCGGACGGGATGTCAGCCACCAGGCTGGGATTCCGTCCGCGGATGCCTTGCTTGGGGCCCAGGGGCGGCGCTGCCTGCACCGTGCCCGCGGCAGCGCGGACCGTCGGGCCGACCCCGGGTCCGATCGAAGCCCGCGCGGCGCCGACGATAGACTCCCGCATGACACGCATCTTCGACGGCCACAACGACACGGTGCTGCGGCTCGTCCTCGACGCGTCCCGCGACTTCGATGCCCGCGGCGACGTCGGGCACCTCGATGCACCGCGCGCCCGGGACGGGGGCTTCGCCGGAGGGCTGTTCGCCATGTTCTCGCCCACCGATCCCACGCCGACCGCGAGCCCGTCGCGGCGCCCCACGGGGCCGCTCGATGCACCCACCGCCCGCGGCTACACCGACCGCATGTTCCAGCGCATGTTCGAGCTCGATCGGCGCGGTGCGCTCACGATCTGCACGTCGGTCTCCGACATCGAAGCAGCGATGGACGCCGGATCGATCGCCGCCGTGCTCCACATCGAGGGCGCCGAAGCGATCGCGCCCGACCTCTCCAACCTCGAACTCTACGTGCGGGCCGGCCTGCGCTCGCTCGGCCTCGTGTGGAGCCGCCCGAACGCCTTCGGCACCGGCGTCCCCTTCGCCTTCCCGGGCGACCCGGACATCGGCCCCGGGCTCACGGACGCCGGCTTCGACCTGGTGCGCGCCTGCGAGCGTCTCGGCGTGCTCGTCGACGTCTCGCACCTCAACGCGCGGGGGTTCTGGGACGTCGCCGAGACCTCGTCGCAGCCGCTCGTCGCCTCGCACTCGAACGCCCACGCGCTCTGCCCCACCCCGCGGAACCTGACCGACGCGCAGCTCGCCGCGGTCCGCGCCTCGAAGGGGCTCGTGGGGCTCAACCTCGCGGTCGCATTCCTGCGCGAAGACGGGGCATCGAACCCCGACACCCCGCTCGACGACGTGCTCCGCCACCTCGACCACCTGCTCGAGCACGTCGGCGAGGACGGGGTCGCCTTCGGCTCCGACTTCGACGGCGCCGTCGTGCCCCAGGAGATCGGTGACGTGTCGGGGATGCCGAAGCTGGTCGCCGCGATGCGCGCGCACGGCTACGGCGCCGAGCTCATCGAGAAGATCGCGTCGAGGAACTGGCTGCGGGTGCTGGACGCGGTCTGGGGGTAGCCCCCTGCGTCACGCGTTTTACGGCAGGACGTCCGAGGCTGCCTAGCATGAATCCATCGCGGGGCCCCGAACGTCCGGTCGCCCGGGAGGCGGCCCGCGCCGCTTCCGGCCGACGTGGACCGCGGTCCCGCGACCGACCGAACCGACCGCGCGCCACGTCCGCTTCGCGGACGGCTGCACGTCGCCCTCGATCCCCGCAGGAGGCCCCTCATGCCGCGACCCACTTCGTTGGTCCCCACCGAACCCGTTCCCGATCTCGAACTCGACACCGTAGACGGTGCCGGGTTCGATCTGGCCGACGCAGAGCCCGATGCGTTCACGATGGTCGTCTTCTACCGCGGCCACCACTGCCCGGTCTGCGCCAAGTACCTCCGCGAGCTCGACCGCCGTCTCGACGAGTTCCGTGAGCGCGGGGTCGTGGTGATCGCCGCTTCGAGCGACGACGCCTCGCGTGCCCGTGCGTCGGTCGACGACTGGCGCCTCGAGGCGCTGCGCGTCGGCTACGACCTCGATCTCGAGCACGCCCGCCGTTGGGGGCTCTACGTCTCCGAAGGCATCGGCACCACCTCGAGCGGCGTCGAGGAGCCCGCGCTCTTCAACGAACCGGCGGTGTACCTGGTGCGCCCCGACGGGACGCTCTACTTCGGGTCGGTGCAGACCATGCCCTTCGCGCGCCCCGACTTCGATCAGCTGCTCCGGGCGATCGACTACGCCAACGCCAAGGACTACCCCGCCCGCGGCGAACACGTCGGTCGCGCGACCGTCGAACCGCGCGCCGCCGCCTGACGACGCGGCTGGGCTCGCAAGCCGCTCGCCGAACCCGCAGAAGGGACGCTCGGCCGGTCGCAGTGCGACCGGCCGAGCGTCGTGATGGCGTCCGCCATCCGGCTGGCGTGCTTCGTTCGCTCAGGAGTAGCGGTTCAGCACCGACGCGAGCGCATCGGCCGTCGGCCGCAGCGTCGACGGCGGAAGCTTCACGAGCGGCGTCTCGGGCAGGTGCTCGGTCTCGGACAGGTTGGGCCGATCGGGGTCGTAGTACAGCAACCCGGTGATGAACTCGTCCTGGTCCTCGGCCTTGCGCAGGCGCGTGAGGGCCCCGGCCCGGTCGGAGGGATCGTAGTCCTCCTCGACCTTGCGAAGCTGCAGGAAGCTCCCGTCGTGGAGCTCGACGACCTGCTGCTCGCCCGGATCGTAGTCGTCGATGGTGATCTCCTGCCGCTCGGCGATGTAGCCGAGCTCCTGCAGCGCGCGCTCGTTCTGCATGCCCCACTTGTAGGACTTGTGCGACGTGTCGTCGTTGTTGAACGCGACGCAGGGGCTGATGATGTCGAGCACGGCCGTGCCTCGGTGCGACAGCGCCGCCTTGAGGAGCTCGCGCACCTGCTTGGCGTCGCCGGCGAAGCTGCGCGCGACGAAGCCGCAGCCGGCCACGATCGCCTCGGAGCAGATGTCGATCGGCGGGAACGGGTTCTCACCGGCGTACTTGAGCCGGTGCCCCTCCTCCGCCGTCGCCGAGAACTGCCCCTTCGTCAAGCCGTAGACGCCGTTGTTCTCGACCACGTAGACCATGCGCACGTTGCGGCGCGCGAGGTGCTTGAACTGCCCCATGCCGATCGAGCCCGTGTCGCCGTCCCCCGACACGCCGATCGCCTTGAGCTCGTGGTTCGCCATCAACGCCCCGGTCCCGATCGAGGGCATGCGTCCGTGCAGCGCGTTGAAGCCGTGCGACATGCCCAGGAAGTAGGCCGGCGACTTGCTCGAACAGCCGATCCCGGACAGCTTCACGATCTCCCACGGTTGCAGGCTCAGCTCGAAGGCGACCTGAATGATCTGGTTCGCGATCGAGTTGTGGCCGCAGCCCTTGCAGAGCGTCGACGGCTGACCGCCGTAGTCGGACTTGGACAGACCGACGGCGTTGTCCTTGATGGCGCGGGCGCGGTTCATGCGGACTCCTCGGAAGGGGTGGCGGACGCGCTCGGATCGCCGTCGGCCCCGCCGAGGTGCGGAGCGAGCAGATCGAGCACGGTCGCCGCGGTGAAGGGCATCCCGTCGAGGAAGGCCCCGGACTGGAGCTTGGTGGCGCGCTCGGGCATCTCGTCGCGCAGGATCGCGCGCAGCTGCCCGTTCTGGTTCATCTCGACGACCACCACGGTCTCGTGCGCGTCGATGAAGTCGCCGACGTCGGGGGTCAGCGGGAGGGCACGCAGCCGCAGGTAATCGGTCGGGATGCCGCGTGCGCGCAGGCGGGCTCTCGCCTCGTTGATCGCGTGGCGCGTGGTGCCGAAGCCGATGATTCCGAGCACGGCGCCTTCGTCGCGCTCGACGACCGGCTTCGGAACGAGCCCGCGGGCGGTCTCGAATTTGCGTGCGAGACGCTCGGAGTTCGCGACCCAGTCGTCGGAGCGCTCGCTGTACACGGCGCTGTCGTTGTGGCCCGTGCCGCGCGTGAAGTACGCGGCGCCCGGGTGCTGGGTACCGGGCAGGGTGCGATAGCCGATCCCGTCGCCGTCGAGGTCACGGTAGCGGTGGAAGCCCTTCGCCTCGACCTCCTCGGCGCTCAGCACCTTGCCGCGCTTCATGGGCTCGTCCGGGTAGTCGAAGGGCTCGCCCATCCAGTTGTTCATGCCGAGGTCGAGGTCCGACAGCACGAACACCGGCGTCTGCAGTTCGTCGGCCAGGTCGAAGGCCTTCCAGCCGAACTCGAAGCACTCCTCGATGGTCGACGGGAAGAGCAGCACGTGCTGCGTGTCGCCGTGGCCGAGGTGGTAGACGAAGGTGACGTCGCCCTGGCTGGTGCGCGTCGGAAGGCCCGTGGAGGGGCCGACGCGCTGGATGTCCCAGATCACCGAGGGGATCTCGGCGAAGTAGCCGAGGCCGGCGAACTCGCTCATGAGCGACAGGCCCGGCCCCGACGTGGCGGTCATGGCGCGCGCGCCGGCCCAGCCGGCGCCCAGGCACATGCCGATCGCGGCGAGCTCGTCCTCGGCCTGGATCACCGAGTAGGTGGCCTTGCCGTCCTCCACGCGCAGCTCGGCGAGGTAGTTCCGAAGCGCGTCGATGACGCCGGTGGACGGGGTGATCGGGTACCAGGCCCCGACCGTGACGCCGCCGAACACGGCCCCGAGGGCGGCAGCTTCGTTGCCGGTCATCAGGATGAGGCCGTCGGTCGCGTTCATCGGTTCGACGCGGTAGTCGTCGACCTTCTCGAGCGCCTGCTCGGCCCATTCGTAGGCGCCGCGCACCACGGCCATGTTCGTGTCGACCAGCTTGCGCCGGTGGCCGAAGTGGTAGTCGAGCGCTTCGTCGACGACGTCGAGCGGAATGCCGAGCGACCACGCCACGACGCCGACGTAGGTCATGTTGGCGATGTAGTCCTTGAGCTTTCCCTTGACGTCGGCGTCGGCGATGAGGTCCTTGACCGGAATCTCGTAGACGAGGATGTCGTCGCGATCGGGCCCGGGACCGAGGTCGCCGTTCACGAACGCCACGCCGCCCGGCGCCAGCGACGTGAGGTCGTCGTGCATCGTGGCCGGATTGAAGGCGACCAGCACCTCGGGCTCGGTCCGAGCGACGAAGCCCTCCTTGGACACCCGGATGTGGTACCAGGTCGGCAGCCCCTGGATGTTCGAGGGGAAGATGTTCTTGCCGTGCACCGGGATGCCCATCCGGAAGAAGCTCCGGAGCAGCGTGAGGTTTGCCGTCTGGCTTCCGGTCCCGTTGGCGGTGGCCACCACGATCGAGAAGTCGTTCACCGGATCGCGGTCGCCGCGCTTCGCGGGTCGACTCGCAGCGTCGGGGACGGCGGGGGGTTGAACGGCCATAACGGCTCCTAACGGACCCGGGGGGCAACGACGCGAGCGCGCGCCCGCACCGGGTCGACGGTGAGGCGCGCGACGGTGCGCTCCGGATCTGCGGCGGTCGGGGCGTCGGAACGGCAGCGGGGCGATGCGGCTGCATCCGAACGGTGTGGAACGGGATCGAGGCGGGGCATGGAAGTTCCGATCATCCTACCCAACCGTCGGCCCCGGGTGCGCACGCGACGGACCGATGGGCGGCGCCCCTGCGCCGTCGCGCGGGATCGGCGCCGTGCGTGCGCTCGCGCGTACGCGCGCACGGTCGCGATCGTCCCCACACGGGATCCGCGCACCGGCCGTGGCCGGTGCGCGGATCGGAGGGTCTGCGCGAATCGCCTCAGTCGAGCAAGGGGAGTCGCCGTTCGTAGACGTGCCCATGCTCGTCGACGCCGAGCTCCCACTGCGCGAGGTCGGGGCGGAACTCGTAGGCGAGCTCGTCGAGGCGATCGCGGAATACGGGGTCCCAACCGTCGCGCGTGCGCCGCAATCGCTTGACCACGCGGGGCGGGACCTCGGCGCCGAAGGCGTACGTCAGCAGCTCTTCGAGATCGGGCGAGCGCATGCTGTGGGGTCAGCTCCGGCGGGCGCGATGCGCGGTGACGCTGCGCTCACGCATCGTCGTCGGCGGTCTCCTCGTCCTCTTCGATGCCGCGGCCCTTCTTGCCGCCGCGGATCTCGGTGGTGACCCGCTCGCGGATCTCCTCGATCAGCTCCGGGTTCTCGAGCAGGAACTCCGAGGACTTCTCCTTGCCCTGGCCGAGACGGGTCTCGCCGTAGCTGTACCAGGAGCCCGACTTCTGCACGATGTCGAGGTCCGACGCGATGTTGATCAGGTCGCCGAGCTTGTCGATGCCCTTGCCGAAGAGGATCTCGATCTCGGCCTCGCGGAACGGCGGGGCGACCTTGTTCTTGGTGATCTTGACGCGGGTGCGGTTGCCGATCTTGTCGCCACCGACCTTGAGGTCGCCCTTGCGGCGCACCTCCATGCGCACCGAGCTGTAGAACTTGAGCGCGCGGCCGCCCGGCGTGGTTTCGGGGTTGCCGTACAGCACGCCGATCTTCTCGCGGATCTGGTTGATGAAGATCGCGGTGCTTCGGCTCTTGGAGACCACCGAGGTGAGCTTGCGCAACGCCTGGCTCATCAGGCGTGCCTGCAGGCCGACATGGGCGTCGCCCATCTCGCCCTCGATCTCGGCGCGCGGCACGAGCGCGGCCACCGAGTCGATCACGATGACGTCGACCGCGCCGGAGCGGATGAGCAGCTCGGTGATCTCGAGCGCCTGCTCGCCGGTATCGGGCTGCGACACGAGCAGGTTGTCGACGTCGACACCGATCGACGCCGCATAGGTGGGGTCGAGCGCATGCTCGGCGTCGACGAAGGCCGCCACGCCGCCGACGCGCTGGGCCTCGGCCACGATGTGCAGGCTCATCGTCGTCTTGCCGCCGGCCTCGGGGCCGTAGATCTCGATGATGCGTCCGCGCGGGACGCCGCCGACGCCGAGCGCCACGTCGACGCTCATCGATCCGGTGCTGATGACGCCCATCTCGAGGTTGAGGCGCTCCTCGCCGAGCCGCATGATGGCGCCCTTGCCGAAGTTTCGCTCGATGGTGGTGATGGCCGTGCTGAGGGCCTTCTCGCGGTTCTTGTCCATGCCGGGCTCCTTGATGGGCGGTGCGTTGTGGGGTGCGCCGTGCTGCGGGTGCGGTGCGCATAGGGTGCGGGGTGCGGTGCGCGGGGTGCGTCGCGTCGCCTCAAATATTAAGGTATGGCGAGGTCGAGTGCAAGCGCAGGCTATCCCGTCGGGTCGGAAGCGCCCCGAATCCGGGCGGCAGCCGTCCCCGCGGCGGGCGGCAGCTGCCGGGACGGTCGCTGCCGACGGCACACGGCGCCGCCCCTGACGCGACCTCGCGCCGGACCGCGCCGTCGGAGGCCGACGGCCCTCGTGGTAGTTTGGTGCGGTTTCACGCAACGATCCCGCTCGGAAGGACGCCTCGATGACCGATGACGCCACGCAGCACAGCTCCCACGACGCGAACGGGGAGGAATACGACGATCACGACCCGGTCGGGCAGGTGCGCGAGGCCATCGATCGCCCCGATCCGCTGTACTTCCAGCAGGCCTCGATGCTCACGCTCACCTTCCGCTTCAAGGGGAAGCGCAAGCTGGTCGCCTCGCGCCTGATGGAGTCGCGCGACTTCGTGGCCGAGCTCGAGACCTACCTGCCGGTGCTCGCGGCGTCCTACCCCGTCGAGATCGTCTCGTACCAGAAGGGCGACTTCTTCTACGACCCGTGGCGCGGGGGGCTCGAGCTCGTCGAGGCGTGGTTCGACACGCACCGCAGCGAAGAGGAAGAGCTCGACGCCGCGGCGGCGGCCCTCGAAGAGGACCTCGCCTCGGACACCGAAGACGACGAGGACGCCGAGGCCTGAGCCGGCCCGTTCGCCGGCCGGGGGCTCAGCGCCCGCGCCGCTGCAGTTCGTAGAGCACGACGCCGGCCGCCACCGCGAGGTTGAGCGAGTCGACGCGGCCCGCCATGGGCAAGGTCACCCGTGCGTCGCAGGCCGCGAGCAGGTCGTCGCCGACGCCGTGCTGTTCGTTTCCGAGCAGGATCGCGCGCGGCGCCGGGAGCTCGGCCTCGCGCACGTCGACCCCGCCGTCGGGCGTGACCGCCACGAGATGCAGCCGGCGGCGACGCACCCAGCGGAGCAGCGCGTCGCGCTCGACCGCAACGACCGGGAGCCCGAAGACCGCCCCCTTGGAAGCGCGCAGGGCGGTCGGATCGTAGGGGTCGGTGCTGCCCTCGAGGAGGATCACGCCGTCGGCCCGCACGGCATCGGCGGTGCGCACGATCGTGCCGAGGTTTCCGGGGTACTGCACCCCGTCGAGCACGATCCACCCCACGCCGCTGCGCTCGCGCAGTTCGCCGAGCTCGAGGTGCGGGATCCGACCCACGACGCCGAGCCCGGACGGTCCATCGCGATCGGAGAGGCCGGCGAAGACCTCGGCGCTCACCTCGAGGACCGGCACGTCGGCGCGGGCCGCGCGTTCGCGGACGTCGCGCTCGTACTCGTGCGCGAGCAGCTCGGGAGCGATCACCACCTGCTCGAGCGGCGCCCGGCACTCGAAGGCGGTGAGGGTCACGCGGATCCCCTCGGCCCAGAAGCGCTCCTGCCGCCGCCGGTGCTTGCGGCTGGCGAGCTTGCGGATGGCCTTGACCGTGGCGTTGGCGGTGCTCGTGATGCGCATCAGCGAATCGCTGCCGGCGCGTGCGCACGGTCCCGGCTGCGGGACGCGACACGACGTCGATTCGGGCGCTGCGTGTCGAGCGCGCGCTCGCTTCGCTCGGGCGGACGGGAGGGCGAGACCATGCCGCCGAGGCTACCGCACGGGCGTGGCCAGCCCGCGCATCGTGAAGCGGCGGGCCAGGGTCCGGCGCAGCGGCGTGTGCAGCGCGGCGCCGACGAGCGCATCCTTGGCCGCGGGCCAGCGCCAGGGCCGGCCGAGGGCCATGTTGAACTCGGCGCGGCGAATCGCGCGCCGGGCCGCGGCGCGGCGCGAGCGGGACCACGGCTCGAGCGGGTCCATCGCGTCGTCCTGCCCCGCCGCGTCGCGGGCCAGCGCCCCGAGCAGCGGCTCGACGAGCGACGCCGCGTCCAGCCATCCGAGGTTCATCCCCTGCCCGCCGATCGGGCTGCAGACGTGCGCCGCATCGCCGCAGAGGCAGATGCGCCCGGCGACGAAGCGCTCGGCGAGTCGCCGCTCGACCCCGAAGCCGGACGTCATCGTGACGGCGGCGGGGTCGAGCCGACGTCCCACGTGGCGCCGCACGCGGTCGGCGACGTCCGCGGCCGACGGATCGGGGTGCCTGCGTTCGGTCGCGACCACCCAGCGGCGCACGCCGCCCGGCAGCGGGAAGGCCTCCACGACCCCGTCGGGGGTCAGGAAGATGCCGGCTTCGTCACGGCCCAGGCCCAGACCGGGCGCTTCGGCGACGTCGGCCATCGCGAAGGTGTCGCGGTAGGGCGCGCCCGAGACCGAGATGCCGGCGTCGGCTGCGGTCGTTCCGTCGCGGCCGTCGCAGGCGACGACGACGCGGGCACGGACCGTGGCGCGCTGCGGCCCGGCCCCGTGGGCGGTCGTGGGCCGGCCTTCCGGGGCAGCGTCGGCGCCCCCCGGGCCGTCCGTTCCGGCCGTCACCTCGAGCACGACGCCGTCGGCGTCGTGCGCGGCGATCCGCGCCGCCCGCCCCCGCCGCAGGGCGGTCGGGGCGGCCGCGAGGAGCGCGGCCTCGAGGATCCGTTCGGTCGCGTGCTGCGGCACCGTGAGCACGAAGCGGTACGGCGGCGGGCACAGCGCGAAGGGGAGCACCCCCAGCTCGCGCCGCTCGCCGTACCGCGCTCGGATCGCGCGTCCGCGCCGCACCTCGTGCCCGGCCTCGCGCAGGGCGGGCACGACGCCGAGCGGCGCGAGCGCTTCGAGCGCGATCGGATGGATCCCGATCGCGCGGGCGTGTTCGATCGGCGCGGCGCGGCGCTCGTACACGACGACGTCGACGCCGCGGCGCGCCAGGAACGCCCCCAGCGAAAGCCCCACCGGGCCCGCTCCGATGACGGCGACGTCGACGCCGTTCGGCACCAGGGGTCCCCGCTCGCGGTCAGACGCGGTAGGTCAGCACGGCGCTGTCGACGGTGAGCCCCGGACCGAAGGCGGCCGCCGGGATCGCCTCCCCGTCCTCGCCGCCCGCACCGAGGATCTGCTCGAGCACGAACAGCACGGTCGCCGAGGACATGTTCCCGTAGCGGCGCAGGATCTCGCGCGATGCCGTGAGCGCCTCGGGCTCGAGCTCGAGCGCCGTCGCGAGCTTGTCGAGGATGGCGCGTCCGCCCGGATGCACCGCCCAGCGCCGCACCCGGCGCGTCTCGAGCCGCTCGAGGAGCGGGGCCAGGGCGTCGCGGGCGTTCGCGCCGAGCAGCCGGGGCACGTAGCTCGACAGGGTCATCTCGAAGCCGTGATCGCCGATGGTCCAGGCCATGTCGTCGGCGCCTTCGCGCACGACGTCGGACGCGAAGGCCTCGAGCTCGAGGCGGGGGCCGCTCGGCGCACGTGCCGTGACGATCGCCGCGGCCGCGCCGTCGGCGAAGACCGCGTTCGCGGTGATTCCGTCGAGGTCGGCACGTGGCTCGAGATGCAGCGTGCACAGCTCGGCGCTGGCCACGAGCACGACCGCATCGGGGTCGGCGCGGCAGAAGGCGTGCGCCATCCGCAGGGCCGGAAAGGCCGCGTAGCAGCCCATGAATCCGAGGTGGTAGCGCTCGGTCCGCGACGACAGCCCGAGCGCATGGACCAGGTCGAGATCGGGGCCGGGGGCGACGAAGCCCGTGCAGGACACGGTGACGACGTGCGTGACATCGTCGGTCGCGACGCCGTCGGCGCGCTCGAAGGCCGCCTCGGCCGCGGCGCGGAACAGTCCGGGCGCCGCCTCCGCGTAGATCGCGTTCCGCGCCCCGGTGCTGGGGCTGCAGAATCCCCCGTCGGCGTCGACGAAGGGTCCCTCACCCGTGGCAAAGTCGTCCACCACGCTGTGGCGCGTGTCGATCGCCGAGTGCCGGTAGATTCGCTCGAGGATGCGTTCGGTGCGGCGATCGCCGGCCAGCCACGACCGCATGCGCTGGCGCGCGAAGTCCTGGCTGTAGGCGCGGTCCGGCACGGCGGTGCCGATGGCGCGGATCGAGGGCAGGGGTCCCAGCATGCAGCACGATACCGCTGCGGCTCCGCACCCGATGGCAGGGCTCGTCGCGTTGTCGGCGGATCGCGCCCCCCGGCCCGGTGCCGGCGAAGCGGCCCCGTCGGACCCTGAAGCGGCCGCACCCAGGTAGGGCGCCCGGGTGCGGCCGCGGGATGCGGCGAGGACGCGGAGCTAGAGCGGAAGCCCTCCGGCCTCGTAGCAGGCGGCGGCCACGCTGCGGCGGAGCGCGATGCGGTCGACCGGGGGGGACGTCAAGTAGGCCTCGAGGTTCGGGATGGCGGACGCCGCCTCGGGGATGCGCTGCAGCGCTTCGACGCCGAGCGGCCGCGCGCGGGCCACCGCGTCGAAGGCGATCAAGCGGGCCAGACGCGTCGGCACGCCGTCCCGCGTGCCGAGCAGGGCTTCGGCGCGCAGCACCGCCGACTCGGCGAGGTAGACGAGCGCGATCATGTCGCTGCCGCGCGCCACGACCTCCTGCTCCTCTTCGAGCTCCGTCCCGAAGGCCTGAGCCCCGAGGCCCAGCACGAGCAGGGCCGCCCGCTTGAGGTTCTCGACGGCGCACACGGCGTCGGCGAGCTCGACGGGCGCATCGACCTCGGTGACGGGCTCGCCGCCGATCGCGGCCTGGGCCGGCCCCAGCAGCGCGAGTTCGCCGCGCATCACCCGGCGGAAGAGCTGGTCGATCGAAAGCAGCCGGTTGATCTCGTTCGTCCCCTCGAAGATGCGATTCACGCGGCTGTTGCGGTAGGCGCGCTCGACCCCGTACTCCGAGCTGTAGCCGTAGCCGCCGTGGATCTGGATCGCCTCGTCGAGGCTGCGATCGAGGATTTCGGACCCGTGCACCTTGAGCAGCGAGTACTCGACGACGTATTCGTTTAGCGCCTTGAGTTCGGCGCGGCGGTCGTCCACGCCGGCGAGCCGCGCGTCGACTTCGCCGCACAGGCGATAGAGGGCGCTCTCGACGGCGAACACGTCGATCTTCTCTTGGATGAGGCCGAAGTTCGCGATCGGCTGGCCGAACTGCTTGCGCTCGAGCGCGTAGGCGACCGACGTCCGCAGCGCTTCCTTGGAGCCGCCGATCGAACCGGCGGCGAGCTTGAGCCGGCCGATGTTGAGCACCCCGAGCGCGATTCGGTGGCCTTTGCCGATCTCGCCGAGCACGTTCTCGATGGGCACGCGAGCGCCCTCGAGCACCACCTGCCGCGTCGACGAGCCCTTGATGCCCATCTTCTTCTCTTCGGCGCCGAGCGAGAGGCCCGGCGTGTCGCGCTCGACGAGGAAGGCGGTGAAGTGCTCGCCGTCGACCTTGGCGAAGATCGTGAACAGATCGGCGAAGCCGGCGTTGGTGATCCACATCTTGGTGCCGTCGAGCCGGTAGTGCGTGCCGTCGGCGTCGAGGGTGGCGCGGGTGCGCGCCGACAGCGAGTCCGACCCCGACTCCGGTTCCGACAGGCAGTAGGCGCCGACGATCTCGCCGGCGACGAGGCCGGGGAGGTAGCGCTCGCGCTGCGCCTCGGTGCCGAAGTAGACGATCGGCAGCGTGCCGATGCTGGCGTGTGCGTTGAAGGTGACGTTGAAGCTTCCCGATCGCGACATCCGCTCGGCGACGAGGCAGGCGGCGGTCTTGCCGTGCTCGAGCCCCCCGTAGGCCTCGGGCACCTCGACGCCGAGGACGCCCGCCGCGCCCGCGGCCCGCATCTTCGCGCGCGAGAGTTCGTAGTCGAGCGCCTCGAGCGCCTCGAGGTCGGGCAGGATGTCGCGCTCGACGAAGGCGTCTGCGGTCTGGGCGAACATCCGCAGCTCCTCGTCGAATCGTTCGGGGATCAGGATGTCGTCGGCAGCGTGCCGCTCGAGCAGAAAGCTCGCTCCGCCCTTCGGATTGGGCGGGGCGGCGGAGGGGACGTCGGCGAGAGCCATGGGCAACCTCCCTCGGAACGGCGGCCGGCGCCGCTCGCTGTGCATGGGGCGATGGGAGGAGTATAGGGCTCTTTTGTACTCAGTACAAGATTTTCGTCACACGGTCGCCGCCGCACCTGCGCAGCACGAACGAACCCCACGCCCGCGAGAGGTCGTGCACGACGCGCGCCGCTCCAGGCGTACACCGCGCCTCGGCGGCGCCGTCGCCCGCTCGAGCCCGCGCCTCAGGGGAGCCCCGGCAGCGCGCCCCCTTCGGCCGTGATCGTCTGCCCGGTCACGTACGACGCCTGCTCCGACGCGAGGAACACGGCCACCGCCGCCACCTCGTCCGGCGTTCCGAAGCGCCCGGCGGGGATCGAGGCTTCCTTCGCCCTGCGAGCCTCGTCGCTGGCCAGCACTTCGCCGAGCCGCTCCGTCGCCGTCCACCCCGGCGCCACGTTGTTCACCGTGACCCCGTCGCCCGCCACCTCGAGCGCGAGCGTCTTGGCGTAGGCCGTCACCGCCGACCGGTACGCGTTCGACAGCGTGAGGTTCAACAGCGGCTCCCGAACCGACAGGCTCGTGACGTTGAGGATCCGCCCGAAGCCGCGGCGGCGCATCGATGGGAGCACGGCGTTGGCGAGGCGCACGGCCGACATCAGCGTCAGTTCCCAGCCATCGATCCAATCCTGCTCGCTGAGCTCGCTGGGCAAGCCCGGCGGCGGGCCGCCGGCGTTGGCGACCAGGACATCGATCTCACCGCAGGTCTCGCGCGTGAACTCGGCGAGCGCCTCGATCGCCTGCGCGTCGCGCACGTTCGCCGTGCGCCCGTGGGCGTCGCCGCCCGCGGCGCGAATTCGCTCGACCGCCGCATCGAGCGCCTCGGCCCCGCGTGCGGCCAGCACGACCCGCGCCCCCTCGGCCGCGAGGCCGCTGGCGATGGCGAAGCCGATGCCCTTCGATGCGCCCGTGACGAGCGCGACCCGTCCCTTCAGTCCAAGATCCATGGGGGAAGTCTACCGTCGACGCCCGCGGGATCCGCACCGCCCCGTGCGAAGTCCGACACGTGGCCCGGGGTAGCATCGGGCTGCGATGACCCCCATGCTCGACGCCTCCGCCCTCATCTTCGCGAGCCTCGTGGTCGGCAATCTGATGGCGCTCACGGTGGTCCTTGCCGGACCCAAGCTCGGCATCCGCTTCAGCAGCAATGGCGACGAGCGAGCGCGCGGCCTGACGTTCTGGGCCGTCGGCACGGCCTCGATCGCGTCCGGCATCGGAGTCCTGGGCCTGCAGGCGCCGCTGGACGGGGTCGCGCGCGTGGCGTCGATGGTCGCCGGAAACGGCCTCGCCCTGCTCGGCATGTGGTTCCTGAACGTCGGCCTGGCGCTCTTTCGCGACGTTCCGCCGCGATCGAACGCGCTGGGCGTCCTGCTCGCCGCATCCTTCGTGGGCACGATCGCCTTCGGTTTCGAGCCGGAAGCCTATCCGCAGCGGGCGGTCGCGGCAGCCGTCGGTCTGGCGATCGGCGAACTGAACCTGCTGCGCCTGCTCCTTGCGGCCTGGTCGGAGGCGCGCTCGATCTACAGCACTTTCGTCCTGTCGATCCTCCTCCCCCTGGCCGCGACCGCCTACCGCGCCGTCGATCTCGCCACGTCGGGAGGGGGAGCGACGTTCGTGGACGGCTCGCTGTCCAACGGGCTCCTGCACGGCGCGATCCTCGCCTCGTTCGCGATCAGCAGCACCTCGATGCTCGCCCTCTACGGCGCGCGGCAGCGCCGACTCACGCAAGAGGCGTCCGACGAGCTGCAGATGCAGGCGCGCACGGACGGCCTCACGGGCGTCGCCAACCGTCGCGCGTTCACGCGCCTCCTGCACGAGGAGCTCGCCCGTGCGCGTCGCTACGGCCGGCCCGTGGCGCTCGTCTCCTTCGATCTCGACCGCTTCAAGCGGATCAACGACACCTTCGGGCACATGATGGGCGACCGCGTGCTCAAGGCGGTGGCCTCCGACGTCGCCTCCGGCCTGCGGCGCACCGACCTGCTGGCGCGCATGGGCGGCGAGGAGTTCTCGGTGCTGCTGCCCGAAACGACCGCCTTCGAGGCGCGCGGCATGGCCGAGCGCCTGCGGCGGCTCATCGAGGCCCGATCGGACGCCGAGCGCGATCCCCCGCTCGACCTCAGCGCGAGTTTCGGCGTGGCGGCGTTCGACGGGCGGGAGTCGCAGGACGACGTGGCGCACCTCGCAGAAACGTTGCAGAGCGACGCCGACGAAGCCCTCTACCAAGCCAAGCGCGCCGGCCGCAATTGCGTGCGCATGCACGCCGCATCGACGCGGCGCCCCGACGACTCCGCGCCCGCCCGCGCTGCGGGCGCGGGTGACGCGACGGGCCCGAACACCACCGACGAGCCCACGGACGAGGCCTAGCTCGAGGCGTGCAGCTCGCGGCGGGCCAGCGTCGCGAGGTCGCCGGCTCCGCTCCCGTGCATGGCGATTCGGAGCTCGGCCACGAGGCGCTCGAGTACGGCCACGACCGCGTCCGCCGACGCCATCGCCGGACGCAGCAGGGGTCGCGCGACGGCGCACACCGCCGCGCCCATGGAGATCGCCTTGGCGACGTCGAGGCCGGTGCGAATCCCGCCCGACGCGACGATCGGGGTCCCCCTCGCCACCGCCACGGCGCCCTGCAGGGCCTCGGCGGTCGGGATGCCCCACTCGACGAGATCGGGTTGGGTCACCTCTCCGTGTGCGACGAGATCTTCGACCTTGGCCCAGCTCGTGCCGCCCGCACCCGCCACGTCGATCGCAGCGAACCCGCAGCCCACCGCTCGCTCGACGATCTCCGGAGCCAACCCGTGCCCCACCTCCTTCAGCAGAACCGGGAAGGCCACGCTCGGGACGAGCTCACGTAGCGTCGCGAACAGGTTGCGGAAGTCGGTGTCGCCGCCCGGCTGGATCGCCTCCTGCAGCGGATTCGTGTGCAATGCGATGCCGTCGGCCCCGATCGTCTCCACCGCCATGAGGAGTTCGTCGCGGCCGTAGCCCGCGTTGAGCTGGGCGACGCCGAGATTTCCGAGCACGAGCGCCGTCGGAGCGAAGGGGCGCACATCGAACGAGCCGCGCGTCTCGGGGCGCTCGAGCATCACGCGCTGGCCGGTCCGGTCGTCCAGGCGCTCGAGGGCAACGACGACGCCGCGT
>CBDUCW010000007.1:0-20321 GCA_965365745.1 uncultured Trueperaceae bacterium | reverse complement strand
GTTACTCGGTGACGGCGGTCACAACACCCGCACCCACCGTACGACCCCCCTCCCGAATCGCAAACCGCAACCCCTCCTCCATCGCAATCGGCTTGATCAACTTCACCTCAAGCTCAACATTGTCCCCCGGCATCACCATCTCCACACCATCCGGCAACGACACAACCCCCGTCACATCCGTCGTCCGGAAATAAAACTGCGGACGATACCCCGCAAAGAACGCCGAATGACGCCCCCCCTCCTCCTTCTTCAAAATGTACACAGACCCCTTAAACCCCGTATGCGGCGTAATCGAACCCGGCTTCGCCAACACCTGACCCCGCTCGATATCCTCCCGCGAAACACCCCGCAGAAGAACACCCACGTTGTCCCCAGCAATCCCCGAATCCAACGTCTTACGGTGCATCTCCACACCCGTCACAACCGTCTTCTGCGTATCCGAGAGACCCACGATCTCCACTTCCTCACCCGTCTTGACCTGACCGCGCTCCACGCGACCCGTCGCCACGGTCCCCCGACCCGTAATCGTGAACACATCCTCCACCGGCATCAAGAACGGCTTATCCACATCCCGCTCCGGCGTCGGAATGTACCCATCGATCGCATCGAGAAGATCCCAGATCTTATCGACCCACTCATCCTCACCCCGCTGCGTACTCGGATTCGCGATCAACGCCTCCAACGCCTTGAGCGCACTCCCCGCGATCACCGGAATGTCATCCCCCGGAAACTCGTAACTGGAGAGCAACTCACGCACCTCCATCTCCACAAGCTCCAAAAGCTCCTCATCATCGACCATGTCCACCTTGTTCAAGAACACAACGATATGAGGCACCCCCACCTGACGCGCCAACAAAATGTGCTCCCGCGTCTGCGGCATCGGACCATCCGCCGCATTCACCACAAGCACCGCACCATCCATCTGCGCAGCACCCGTAATCATGTTCTTCACGTAATCCGCATGCCCCGGACAATCCACATGCGAGTAATGCCGCTCCGGCGTCTGATACTCAACATGCGCCGTATTGATCGTAATCCCCCGCGCCTTCTCCTCCGGCGCCTTATCGATCTGCTCATAATCCTGCGTCTCAATCGAAGGATCCGCCGCCGCAGCCGCAAACGTAATCGCAGCCGTCAACGTCGTCTTCCCATGATCCACATGACCAATCGTCCCCACATTCACGTGAGGCTTCGTCCGTTCAAACGTAGCTTTCGCCATCGAAGGGTTCCTTTCCGGGGGCGCGTGGGACCGTGGATCGGTCCGGGCGGGCGCGGGCCCAGGGGCGTCGCGAGCGGCGGGAGGCCGCGTGTGCGCGAGGGGTCGCGTCGCATCTGCGTACGCGTGCGTGCCGTCGGACCCGGCCGAAGCCGGGGTCCTGGCGGGAGCGTTGAGTGGAGCTCGTGGACGGACTTGAACCGTCGACCTCTCCCTTACCAAGGGAGTGCTCTACCGCTGAGCTACACGAGCCTACGGGCGCTCCATTCCAATCGTGATCCGGGGTCGGTCGTCGCGGCGCGAGCCGGTCGGGACGCGGTCGGAGGGATTGGAGCGGGAGACGGGATTCGAACCCGCGACATTCAGCTTGGGAAGCTGACGCTCTACCAACTGAGCTACTCCCGCGCGCGATGCTCCGATCGCCGGTGCGGCGTCGCGTGGACGCCGCGGTGGCAACGGAGCGTTCGGTGGTGGGTAGGGCTGGATTTGAACCAGCGTAGGCATAAGCCAACGGATTTACAGTCCGTCCCCTTTAACCACTCGGGCACCTACCCAGGGGTCGCCGTACGCCGTCGAGGGCGAGGTGGCGAAGCGGACGTCGCGAGCGCCGTGCGGTGCGACCGGGGTCGCGCAGGCTGCGGGCGATCGATCGCGGAGCGGCGGTCGTTGGAGCCACCCATCGGAATCGAACCGACAACCTTCCGATTACAAATCGGATGCTCTACCAGTTGAGCTAGGGTGGCATCCGGGTTCGATCGTCGGCGATGTGGCGCGCTCGATCGGGTCGCTCGACGCGAGTCGATGCGAGCCCGTGCGCGCTGTCGCGGGCCGTGTGACGACGTGTCCCACGAACGTCCGGCTGTAAAGCCTAGCACCGGCCTCCGAGGGGTGTCAACACGGGCCGAAGCCGCGGATCGAGGGCCGCGAGGTCCGTCGCTGACGAGCCATCGGAACGAGCGGGCCGACCCGCCCGGGCCTCGCCCGGCGCAGCCCCGGCGATGCGTCGGGTGCGGTGCTACAATCGCCGTACAGGAGGCACAGCTATGCGCATCGGAAGTTTCGGCATTTGGGAGTTGCTCATCATCTTGGTGGTGGTGCTGCTCATCTTCGGTCCGCGCCGGCTTCCCGAGATGGCCAAAGGCATCGGGCAGTCCGTCCGCGAGTTCCGCAAGGGCATCAAGGACATCCGCGACGACATCACCGGCAACGACGACACGGACGCCAAGACGTCGGCGGCGAGCGCCTCGCAGGCGCGCACCGAGGCGACTCCGTCCGCGGCGTCGTCGGACGCCGCCGCGGCCCCCGCGAGCGACGCGGCTGCCGACGCGGCCCGCGACGACGCGAAGACCACCGCCTGAGCGCGCCGTCGTCCCACGCCTGACGCGCGGGTCCGTCCATCGCGGACGGGCCTGCGGCGATCGCTGCAGCCAAAGGTAGTTCGTTGACCCTCGTCGAACACTTCGAAGAACTCCGCACCCGCTTGTTCATCGCCGTGGGGGCGTGGATCGTGGCCTCGGGCGTGGCCTTCGCGTTCCGCGGTCGGCTGCTCGACTGGCTCACCGAGCCGCTCTCGGGGCTCGAGTCGATCTCGGTCACCTCGCTGCAGCTGCTCGAGCCGTTCCTCGTCACCATGCAGGTGGCGGCCTTCGGCGGCCTGATCCTGGCGTCGCCCATCCTGATCGGCCAGGTGTGGGGCTTCATCGCCCCGGGCCTGTACCCCGAGGAGCGCCGCTGGGCGATCCCCTTCGTGCTGTTCAGCGTCGTGGCCTTCGGCGGTGGAACCGTCTTCGCCCGCTACGTCGTGCTTCCGCTGGCCCTGCCGATCATCGTGGGGTTCCTGCCCGGCGTCGACGCGCTGGTGCAGATCGGCGACTACGTGTCCAAGGTTCTGTCGTACATGCTCGCCTTCGGGCTGCTGTTCACGATGCCGGTCGCCGGCTTCCTGCTCGCCCGGCTCGGCCTCGTGCGCGCCCCGTTCCTCATCGCGCAGCGGCGCTGGGCGATCATCATCGGGCTCGTCCTGGCCGCGGCGATCACGCCGACGGCCGACCCCATCAACTTTGCGTTGGTGGCGCTTCCGCTCGTGATACTGTACGAGGCCACGATCGTCGTGGTCAGGCTTTCGCAGCGGAAGGACGACTATGCAGCAAGAAGAGATCGCGAACCTTCGGGCACGCATCGATGAGCTGAACCTCCAGCTCCTCGACCTGCTCTCGAAGCGTGCCCACATCGCCGAGGCCATCGGCGAATTGCAGACCCAGGCGGGGCTGTCGCACTACGACCCCGTGCGCGAGCAGGAGATGCTCGTCGCACTGACCGAAGCGAACGAGGGACCGTTCGACGACGCCACGGTGAAGAGCCTGTTCAAGCAGGTCTTCCAGGCGTCGATGTCGCTCGAGAACGCCCAGGACAAGAAGAGCTACCTCACCTCTCGCGAAGCCCGCGCCGAGGACACCGTGGTGACGGTGGGCGACGTGCCCATCGGCAGCGGTCACTCGCCGGTGCTCATCGCGGGTCCGTGCGCGATCGAGTCGCGCGAGCAGGCCTTCGCCGTGGCCGAGCACGTGGCGGGCCAGGGGGTCACGCTCTTCCGTGGCGGCGCCTTCAAGCCGCGCACCGACCCCTACAGCTTCCAGGGGCACGGCAGCGAGGGGCTGAAGATCGGCCGCGAGGCCGCCGACGCCTACGGGTTGAAGTTCGTCACCGAGATCATGGACGCCCGCGACCTGCCCGACTTCGAGCGCTATGCCGACGTCCTGCAGGTGGGGGCGCGCAACATGCAGAACTTCACGCTCCTGAAGGCGATCGGTGCGACGCAGATGCCGGTGCTGCTCAAGCGCGGCATGTCGGCCACGGTCGAGGAGTGGGTCATGGCGGCCGAGTACTTGCTGAACGCCGGCAACCCGAACGTGATCCTCTGCGAGCGCGGCATCCGCACCTACGAGAAGTACACCCGCAACACCCTGGACGTCTCGGCGGTGGCGCTGGCCAAGCTCGAGACGCACCTGCCGGTCATCGTCGACGTCACCCATTCGGGCGGCCGACGCGATCTGCTCGTACCGCTCACCAAGGCGGGGCTGGCGATCGGTGCCGACGGCATCATGATCGAGGTCCACCCGAACCCCTCGGTGGCGCTGTCGGATCAGAAGCAGCAGCTCGACTTCGAGGCCTTCGACGCCTACCTCGAGGCGACGAACTACCACACGAAACTCTCGCGCAAGCGCGCCGAGGTCAACGGCTTCTAGCCACGGGCCCGGGCCGGTCGGGCCCACCCGGCGACGCCCGCCTCGCGTTTCCGCCAGCCACGCAGGACCCCGCGGTTCGACCGCGGGGTCCTCGTTTCGGGTGCCTGCGCGGTGCGGGGACGCGGGGCGTTGGTAGGCTCGAGGGCGATGCTCGACGACCTGCTGAACTTCGTGCTCAAGGCCACCGAGGTGGCGCCGCGCTACACCTCGAGTCGCTGCCTGGCCGTCACGCAGTCGCGCAACGCCTGCTCCGTCTGCGTCGACATCTGCCCGCACGAAGCCGTCACCATCCGGCGCCACGTAGAGATCGACCCGGTGGACTGCACGGGGTGCGGCTTGTGCGTGCAGGGCTGCCCGTCGCAGGCGCTGGAGCCCTCGCTGCGCTATCGGCCGGGGCTCCCGGTGCGCTGCTCGAAGGTGCCGGGGGCGGCGCAGAGCGTCACCTGCCTCGGCCGCCTGCAGCCCAGCGACCTCCTGCGCCTGGCCGGGACGAACGAGGAGGTGCGCCTGGCGCGCGGCGACTGCGGCACGTGCCCGATCGGCGGAGCTGCGATCCTCGATGCGCTCGAGGTGCTCGAGGCGGAGGCCGCCGATCTCGCCGCGCTCCACGAGCGCCCCTTCCGCGTGACGGTGCTCACGCCGGAGCGGTTCGACGAGACCGGCGCCTCGCGACGGATGTCGCGCCGCGACCTGCTGCGCGGCGGCTTGCGCGAGATCCAGCGTGGGGCGGCCGAAGCGCTTGCGCCGCTCGACCCCGGCGGCGACGTCGACCGCAGCCTGCCGCGCGAGTTGCAGCGGGCCCACCGTGTCATCGAGTCCGCCGACCTGCCCGACGATGCGCTCGTGCCGTGGCGCCTGCCGCGGGTCGACGACGCCTGCATCCTCTGCCCCATCTGCACCCGCGTGTGCCCGACGACGGCGATCGTGCGGCGCTTCGACGAGGACGGGACCGCCACGCTGTACCTCGAGCCCGAGCGCTGCGTCGACTGCGACGCCTGCGTCGTGGCCTGCCCCGTCGACGCGGTGCAGATGGACGACGCGGTGCGCTGGGGCGAACTCTCGGGCGGCGAGCAGATCGCCTTCGCACGCGACCCGCAGGACGCCGACGCCGGGCCCACGGGATCGATCGCGCGCTGACGCGAACGCTCCGCGGCGCGCGCCCGCCAGCCGGCCCCAGACCGCGATTCGAGCCCACCGTCGTACCTCCCGAGCGGGCGTATGCTTGGGCCATGACCGTCGACGATTGGGTGCTCGAGGCGATCGAGCGCGCGGGGCCCGACGGAGCCACGCTCCGCGACATCCAGCGCGACATCGACGAGCGACGCGACGAAGAGCTCGCCGTCGACACGATCGAGACGGCGCTCGAGCAGCTCGTCCGGCAGGGCAGCATCGAGGCGTCGCGGCACCGCTGGCGCCGCACGCGCCGGACGAGCAAGGTCGACGCGCTTCGAGCGCTGTTCGGCGACGCCGACGACGACCCTGCGCCCGTCGATCGGACGCCGCACGAGTCCCCACCCGAGACCCCGCACGACGATTCGTCCGGGCCCGAACCGGCCCCGAGCGAATCCCCCTCGGCCGATCCCCGTACGTCAGGAGACCGATGACCAGCACCGTGATGCGATCCAACGCCCGCCTCGACGATTTCTACGATCTCGATGCCCTCTACACGCCCGAGGAGCGGATGATCCGCGACAGCGTTCGCGATTTCGTGCGCTCCGAGCTCGTTCCCGAGGTCGGCGAGTGGTGGCGGGAAGGGATCTTCCCCGACGATCTTCCGCGTCGCTTCGGCGAGATGGGGATGCTCGGGGTCTCCTTCCCCGAGGAGTACGGCGGTGCGGGGGCGTCGGCCACCGCCTACGGACTGCTGAACCGCGAGCTCGAGTACGCCGACAGCGGCCTGCGCAGCTTCGTCAGCGTGCAGTCGAGCCTGGTGATGTGGCCGATCTACACGTACGGCTCCGACGACCTCAAGAACCGCTGGTTGCCCCCTCTCGCCTCGGGCGAGGCCGTGGGCTGCTTCGGCCTGACCGAGCCCGACGCCGGCAGCGACCCGGGTGCGATGAGCACCCGCTGCCGCCGCGTCGGCGACGAGTACGTGATCACCGGCGTCAAGCGCTGGATCACCAGCGGGAGCCGTGCGCACGTCGCCATCGTGTGGGCGCGCGACGAGGACGAGGGGCGCGTCCTCGGCTTCGTCGTCGAGACCGACCGCGAGGGATTCCGGGCCGTCGACATCAAGACGAAGGCGTCGATGCGCGCCTCGGTGACGAGCGAGTTGTACCTCGACGAGGTCGTCGTTCCGGCGGCGAATCGGCTCGACGTCAAGGGTCTCAAGGGGGCGCTGTCGTGCCTGACGCAGGCCCGCTTCGGCATCGCCTTCGGCGCGCTCGGAGCCGGGCAGGCGTGCCTCGACGAAGCCGCCGCGTACGTCGAGGACCGCCCCGTGTTCGGGCAGCCGCTCGCGACCAAGCAGATCGTCCAGGCGCGCCTCGCCGACATGCTCGCCGATCTGACGAAGGGCTCGCTGCTCGCCTACCGGCTCGGGCGGCTCAAGGAGGAGGGCAAAGCGACGCCGGTACGGGTGAGCCTCGCCAAACGCGACAACGTGCGCGCGGCCCTGGGCGCCGCCCGCGTGGCCCGCGACCTGCTCGGCGGCAACGGGATCACCACCGAGTACGCGTCGATCCGGCACATGTTGAACCTCGAGACGGTGAGCACCTACGAGGGGACGGACACCGTCCACACGCTCGTCCTCGGGCGCGAGATCACCGGCCACAACGCATTCTGAACGCCGCCACGTCGACGCGCCGGGCGGCGTTCGCCGGGCCGCGCCCGGCCCCGCCGTTCCGGCTGCGCTAGACCGGCAGGAACCACCAGCCGAGCCCGATCAGCAGCACGGCGGCACCGGCACGAAGCAGGTGCGGCACCGGCAGCAGCCGGCCCGACACCCAGCGGGCGCTGGCGAACGATGCCAGCGAGGCACCCACGGCTCCGACCACGAGCAGCACGAAGCCCTCGGACGCACCGTAGGCGTAGGCGATGCCGGCGGTCACCAACAGGCCCGCGGCAACCATGAAGGCGGTCGCCACCCATCGGTGGCGCCGTACCGTCGCCCACGCGCCGAACACGTTCACCATCGCGTAGGCGACGCTCAGGCCCAGCAACACGAATCGCATGCCGTCAGTCTACTGGGGTGCGAGCAGGCGGAAGGCCGCAGCGAGTCGGTCGCCGGCATCGCCCGACGCATCGCCCGACGCATCGCCCGACGCGTGGCTCGGGGCCAGACCGTCGAGCTCGACCGGCTCGACGTGTTTGCGCGTGGCCGCCTCCACGCGCCGCTGGAGCCAGGCGTCCGATCCCGACGCGCGGTCGCGGACGAAGCGGATCTCGGTGACGACGCCCCGCCGGCCGAACAGCCGGGCCGCCCCGACCGCCTCGGCGTCGGTGTCGACGAGCGTCGCATCCATCCGCCGCCCCTCGGCGCGGAGGTCGGCCGGCGCGAGCCGGTGCATCGGCACGTAGTGTTCGTCGTCGCGCTCCGAGCGGCTGCGCAGAGCCTCGACGACCGCGTCGGTGACGAGCCACGGTTGCCCCACGACCCCGACCGTGCGGAGCTCCGAGGGGCGCAGCTGCCAGCGGACGCCCGGCGCCCGCGGCGGGATCGCGCGCGGGCGCGTCCGCTCCCAGGCGCGGCGGACCGCGATCGGATCGCGGACGATCGGGAGCAGGAACTCGAGCGCACGCGACTCCGGATCGGTCTCGAGCGTCGCCGGCACGGACGTGATCGGCGGGAGACCGGGGACGGCGCGGCCGAGCGCCGAGGGGAGCGCCGCGATCCACGGGTCCTGTCCGCCGCCGCGTCCGCCCGCGTCGCCGCCGTCCAGCCCCGGGTTGAGATCGGGAACGAGCAGCCGGTCGCAGTCGGCGAGCGCGGTCGCTTCGGCGACCACGACCTCGAAGGCGAGCCCCGGAACGACGCCCTCGAGCGAACCGTCGGCCGGAGCCACCAGATCCCCGGCACCGGCCACCACGACCTCCTGGCCGGCCGCACGAAGGAGGTCCGACCAAAACGGGCCCCAGCGGGACCACAGCAGCGAGGTGACGATTCCGATGCGCACGGCCGCGCAGCATAGCAGGCTTCGCGGCGGGGGCGTGCCGCGGGCCGGGTCGGGGGCCCGGCCGCGGACGCCACCCGCGGCGGTCGGCTTGGTGCCTCGCACCGCGCCGGAGGATCGATTCGGGGCTGCAGGACGAGGCGCCGCCGGGCGCCACGATCAGGCGACGCCGACGGCGGCCGTGCGGCGCGCGGCCAGGTGCTGCTGCAGCGCCGCCCCGAGCAGGCCGGCCGCCTCCTTGTCGAGGAACTGGTTGCCGTTGCCGCACTTGGGCGAGAGCACGCAGCGCGGGCAGCCGCCCGCGCAGGGGCAGGTAGCCAGGCGCTCGACCGCGGCGCCCAGCCATGCGTCGAGCCGCTGGGCGCCGGCGCGGGCGTAGCCCACGCCGCCGGGAGCGCCGTCGTAGACGAAGATCACCGGGCGGCCGACGCCCGGGTAGCTGGGGTACGAAACGCCGCCCACGTCGGCCCGCTCGCACAGGACGAAGGCGGGCAGAAGCCCGATCAGGGTGTGCTCGAGGGCATGCATCGCCTCGCCCAGCATCGGCGACGCGACGCTTGCCGCCACCGGCTCGACCGGAAGCCACATCGCCTGGGTGGTGTAGGCGAGGGAGGGCAGCGCGAGGTCCCGCTCCTCGAGCACGACCTCGGTGCGGTAGCGCTTTCGCACGTAGCCGTGCACGGTCGTCGAGACGCGCACGTCGCCGACGTGCACGCCGTCGCGGAACTCCGGAACGCGGGCCGCGCCGCCGGTCGCGCCGCCGGTCGCGCCGCCGGTCGCGCCGCCGGCTTCGGCGCCGAGCACCTCGACGTGCGTCTCGCTGCGGGCCTGGGTGTACCACTCGCCGAGGTGCGGCAGGAGCTGCGCCACGCCCGCGTCGAGGTCGAGGTCGGCCACCAGGTACGTCTCGCCCTGCTGCAGGTAGACCGCCCCCGGGTGCAGATCGCGCAGCGCGCTGGCGAGATCGCTGTGGCCGATCGTGGCTCCGTGTCCGTCGACGAGGCGGATGCGCCCGCCGCTCCCGCCCCGCAGGCGCACGTGGCGGTGGGGGTAGCGGCCCGCGTAGGCGAAGCGCACCGCGGCCGCTTCCGCCCGCGCAGGGTCGCCGACTTCCCCGCCGCCGGCGCCCGCGCCCTCGGCGTCGGGACGCCGGGCCGGTTCGGTGCCGGCCGCGCCGACCGCGGCGCGCTGGGCCACGAGCCGGGGACGCGCGGCGAGATCGAGCCAGGGGGCGACGACGGCCTCGTCGGCCCGGACCGGGCGCTCGGCCGCGGCACAGTCGACGTGGCGCGGGTGCAGGTCGCGGTTGAAGGGGTCGGCGACGGCGTCCTCGATGCGCCCCTCGGTCACGTGCTCGGGGTGCGCGAGGCAGTAGGCGTCGAGCGGATCCGCGCCGGGAATCAGGATCGCCAGCGAGCGGCGGTCGCCGCGCCCGGCCCGTCCGGCGCGCTGCCACGTCGCCATGCGCGAGCCGGGGTAGCCCACCATGACGACGGCGTCGACCTCGCCGACGTCGACGCCGAGCTCGAGCGCGTTCGTGGCGACGAGGACGCGCGTGGTCCCGTCGCGAAAGGACGCCTCGATCGAGCGGCGCTCCGCGGCCGTGTAGCCGCCGCGGTACGTGGCGAGGCGCTCCGCCGCGGCGCCGAGCTTCGCCGCGGCGTAGCGGTAGACGAGCTCGGCGCCGGTGCGCGAGTTGCAGAAGACCAGCCCCTGCAGATCGTGGCGGACGAAGGTCGCGGCCAGCGTCGCCGCCTCGGTGTTGGGGCTGCGCCTCCGCCCCGCGCCGCGCTCGAGCTCCGGCGGTTGCCAGAAGAGGAACTCCCGCGCGCCCCGCGGCGACGCCGCGTCGTCGACGACCGCCGCGGGCTCGCCGAACAGGTTGGCGAAGTGCTCGGCGGGGTTCCCGATCGTCGCCGACGCGGCGACCACGCGCGGCGTCGCGCCGTGGGCGCGGGCGACGCGCAGAAGCCGCCGAAGCACGTTCGCCGCGTGCACGCCGAAGACGCCCCGGTAGACGTGGAGTTCGTCGATCGCGACCACCTGCAGCCGCGACAAGAAGTCCGCCCAGCGATCGTGGAACGGCAGGATCCCGTAGTGCAGCATGTCGAGGTTGGTGACGAGCCCGCGCGCGGCGGCACGGACGTCGGCGCGCCGGTCGCGGGGCGTGTCGCCGTCGTAGGTGAGGATCCCCTCGATCCCGAAGGTGCCCGCGATGGCGGCGAGCTTCTGGACCTGGTCGTGGCCGAGCGCCTTGGTCGGGAATACGTGCAGCGCGGTTCCGCCGTCGCGCAGTGCGGCGACGGTGGGCACTTGGTACGTGAGCGACTTGCCCGATGCGGTCGGGGTCGCGACCATCACGTGGCGCCCGGCGGCCGTGTGCGCCAGCGCTTCGGCCTGGTGCCGCCAGGGCACCCGGTCCAGCCCGGCGAGCACGGCACCGAAGGCCTCGGGCGGGACGCCGCGGGCACCGCCGCGGGGCGGAAAGAACGCGTCGACGGCGATCTGCCCTTCGTAGTCGGGGAGCGAGCGCAGCCAGGCGTGGTAGCTCGGGTGCGCTTCGAGCGGGTGCGGCACAGCCGAAGCCTACCAGCGGCTCCGAGCCGGCGAGAAGCGCGTGCTAGACTCGATCGGCTCCAGGAGGCCGTTTCGTGCACACGCTGTCTGCGATCTTCGTCGTCGTCACCTATGCCTTGGTGATCCCCTACATCGGGCTGATGGTGCTGGCGATCCGTGGCATCTTCCGGGCGGCGCCGCATCCCCGGTCGGGCGCCCGGCCCTCGGTCACGGTGATCATCCCGGCCCACAACGAAGAGGACGACCTCCCCGCCACGTTGGCCTCGCTGCGGGCGCAGCGCTACCCGGGCGACGTCGAGTTCGTCATCGTCGACGACCGTTCGGAGGACCGCACCGCGGCGATCGTGCGCGCTGCGGCCGCCGAGGACCCCCGCGTCGTGCTGGTGCAGGTCACCGAGCCCAGCAAGCGCCTCGCGCCCAAGGTCAACGCGGTCGACCACGGCATTCGGGCGTCGCACGGCGAGATCATCCTGACGTCGGACGCCGATTGCCTCTACCCCGAGGGGTGGATCGAGGGCATGGTGTCGCACTTCGAGGACGACGTCACCATGGTGGTCGGCTACGTCGAGACGACGCGCGCCCGCGGCCCGCACCGGCCCAAGAACGAGGTCGAGACCTTCGAGACCTGCGACTGGTTCACGCTGATGGTCGTGTCACGGTCGCTGACGCACTTCGGCTGGAAGTTCGCCTCGAGCGCGAACAACCAGGCCTACCGCCGGTCGGCCTTCGAAGCCGCAGGCGGCTTCGGCGCCTCCGGGCGGGCGCCGTCGGGCGACGAGGACCTGCTCACGCAGCGGCTCGGGCGCCTCCCCGAGAGCCGCATCGTGTTCGCGAGCAGCCCCGAGACGCGGGTGCTCACGCGGCCGATGTCGGACCCCTTCAAGCTCCTGCGGCAGCGCCGCCGCTGGGTGTCGCGCTACCACCACGTGCTGCACTACCACCCCGGCTTCGTCGCGTCGATCGCCGTGCTCGGTTTCCAGAGCATCGCCCTGACGGTCGGTGTGGTGCTGGCGCCCTTCGTGCCGGGCATCGCGCCCTGGATCTTCGGGTTGTGGGGTGCCAAGCTGGCGGTCGAGATGGCCGGCTGGCGGCTTGCCAGCGCCGACCTCGATCGCCGCGACCTGTGGGGGCTGCCGGCCGCGAGCTGGGCGCTGCTCCACCCGCCGTTCATCGCCACCATCGTGATCTGGTCGTTCCTCCGACCCGGGGACTGGCGTGCCGGAGCGCGGCGCTACCGCCGCCGGTTCTTCCAGCGGAGGGTGCGCGAGTGGACGCGGAAGGTCGCGGCCGCGTTGTTCGGAACCGGCTGAACCCCGAAAGCGGGTGCTACCCTCCAATGCGACACGGGCGGTTCTCGTCGAACCGCCGAGCACGGCGGGGTGGGCACGTGTGGCAGGCGGAGGTCTCGATGGGACCGCAGCCGCCGGCCCCCGTACGCTCCCGCCGGATCCCCCATCTCCGACCCCGAAGGAGCGAACATGAAGGTCTTCATCCTCGGCGGCGACGGGTTCTGCGGTTGGCCGACCAGCCTGCACCTCAGCAACCTCGGGCACGAGGTCGTCATCATCGACAACCTCTCGCGCCGCAACATCGACAACGAGCTCGAGGCGGGCAGCCTCACCCCCATCCAGTTCATGGGCACGCGCATCGAGGCGTGGAAGGAGCACACCGGACGTGAGCTCCGCTTCGAGTACCTCGACATCGCCGAGAACTACCACCGCCTCCTCACCCTGATCAAGGAGGAGGAGCCGGACGCCATCGTGCACTTCGCCGAGCAGCGCGCCGCGCCGTACTCGATGAAGAGCGCGATGCACAAGCGCTACACGGTCAACAACAACCTCAACGCCACGCACAACGTGCTGTGCGCGATCGTCGAGAGCGGCGTCGACGTCCACCTCGCCCACCTCGGCACCATGGGCGTGTACGGCTACGGCACCGCCGGCATGAAGATCCCCGAGGGGTACCTGCCGGTCGAGGTCACCACCGACACCGGCGAGCGGGTCCGCCAGGAGATCCTCTACCCGGCCAACCCCGGCAGCATCTACCACATGACCAAGACGCAGGATCAGCTGTTCTTCGCCTACTACGCGAAGAACGACGAGGTGCGCATCACCGACCTGCACCAGGGCATCGTGTGGGGCACCAACACGCCCGAGACGGCGCTCGACGAGCGTCTGATCAACCGCTTCGACTACGACGGCGACTACGGCACCGTGCTCAACCGCTTCCTGATGCAGGCCGCGGTCGGCTACCCGCTGACCGTGCACGGCACCGGCGGGCAGACCCGAGCCTTCATCCACATTCGCGACACCGTGCGCTGCGTGCAGCTCGCGCTCGAGAATCCGCCCGAGAAGGGCGAGCGGGTGCGGATCCTCAACCAGATGACCGAGACGCACCGCGTGCGCGACCTCGCCAACCTCGTCGGCGAACTGACCGGGGCGGAGATCGCCAACGTGCCCAACCCCCGCAAAGAGGACGCCGAGAACGAGCTCCACGTCAAGAACGACCTGTTCCTCGACCTGGGCCTCGACCCGACCACGCTCCAGGGCGGCCTGCTCGAAGAGGTCACCGAGGTGGCGCGCAAGTACAAGGACCGCGCCGACCTCAGCAAGATCCCCTCGACCAGCACCTGGACGGCCAAGCAGCAGCCCGGCGTTCCCGTGACGTCGATCGAAGAGGCAGCCGCGACCGACTAGCCCCGCCCCCCCACCGCGCCCCGAGCGCGGATCGACGCCGCGCCTCCGATCGGGGGCGCGGCGTCGCCGTGCACTCGGTCGACGACGGGCTTCCGCGTCGCGCCGGGAACGACGCGGACGGGCGACGATCCCGGCCGAGCACGCCGCGGGTGCGCGCCTGCAGCCGGCTGGTACGATTGCGCTGCCCATCTCCCCCGCAACCTCGAGGAGCCGTCCGATGCGCATCGCCCTGTTCACGGAGACCTTCCTGCCCAAGATCGACGGGGTGGTCACGAGGATCGTGCGCAGCCTCGAGCAGCTCGCCGAGCTGGGCCATGAGGTGCTGATCTTCGCGCCCGGCGACCCGCCGCCGGAGTACGCCGGACACCGCGTCGTGCGCGTCCCGGGCGTCCCCTTTCGGCCCTGGTACCCCGAACTGTTCATGGGGCTCCCCCGGCCGCGGCTGGGCCGCGAGATCGATCGCTTCCGGCCCGATGTGGTGCACGTCGTCAACCCGGTCGTGCTCGGCCTGTGGGGCACGATGATCGCGCGTCAGCGTGGCCTTCCGCTGCTGTCGAGCTACCACACCGACGTCACCCAGTACGCCAAGCACCTGCACCTGAGCTTCCTGACCGAGCCCTCGCGGATCTTCCTGCGCGACGTGCACAATCAGGCGCACGTCAACCTGTGCACCAGCGAGCCGATGGTGGCGGCGGCCCGCTCGCTGGGCATCCGCCGCGTGCGGCTGTGGCCGAAGGCCGTCGACACCGCTCTCTACCACCCCGGCAAGGCCTCGCCCGAGATGCGCGCGCGCTTGAGCGACGGCCACCCCGAGGCCCCGCTGATGATCTACGTGGGGCGGTTGAGCGCCGAGAAGCGGCTCGATTGGCTGCTCGAGCCGGTGCGCCGGATCGACGGGGTCCGTCTGGCGATGATCGGCTCCGGCCCGGCGCGCAAGGAGCTCGAGGCCCGCTTCGCCGGGACGCCGACGGTCTTCACCGGCTACATGTCGGGCGACGAGCTCGCCTCGGCCTACGCCAGCGCCGACGTGTTCGCGTTCCCGTCGGACACCGAGACGCTCGGCTTCGTCGCCATGGAGGCGATGGCGTCGGGCGTCCCCGTCGTGGGCGCGCGAGCGGGGGGCGTGCCCGACGTGATCCGGCACGGCGACACCGGCTTCCTGTTCACGCCCGGCGACGCCGACGACCTCACCGAGCGGCTCGAGACGCTGCTCCGCGACGCGGAGCTGCGCGACCGCATGGGGCGCGCGGCGCGGGCCGACATGGAGCGCTTCAGCTGGCGCGCCTCGACCGAGACGCTCGTGGGCTACTA
Organism: uncultured Trueperaceae bacterium; assembly: GCA_965365745.1. Taxonomy (GTDB): domain Bacteria; phylum Deinococcota; class Deinococci; order Deinococcales; family Trueperaceae; genus CBDUCW01. The sequence continues at coordinate 5,161 of CBDUCW010000007.1, read as the reverse complement.
CCGCAAGGCCGTGACGATCCAGCGCCGCTACGACCCCGCCGCGACCTGATCGCCGCGCACCGCGGGGGGATCGGCGTCCGGGTGCGGCGTTTCGCCGAGCCGCGGCAGCACGACGGGCGCGCCATCGCGTCCGCGGCCGACCTCCACGTCGGTGCGGTACACCGCACGGAGCACCTCGGGGCGCAGCACGTCGCTCGCCGGCCCCCGGGCGGCCACGCGTCCGGCATCGAGCAGGACCATCCGATCCGAGGCGCGGGCGGCCAGGTTCAGGTCGTGCAGGACGATCAGCGCCGCCACCCCGGCGCGCGCCTCGCGGCGCACGAAGCGGAGGATCTCCCCCTGGTAGCGCAGGTCGAGGTGATTCGTCGGTTCGTCGAGCAGCAGGATCCCCGGCTCCTGGGCCAGCGCGCGGGCGAGGAGCACCCGCTGGCGCTCGCCGCCCGACAGCTCCGCCACGTCGCGGGCCCGCAGGTCCCACGTGTCGGTGCGCCGCAGCGCCGCCTCGACGACGCGGAGGTCGTGGCGACTCTCGCTGCGCAGGAAGCCGACGTGCGGCGCCCTGCCCATCTGCACCACGTCGCCGACGCGGAAGCCGGCCGGCAGCTCACCGCTCTGCGGCACCACCGCGACGCGTCGGGCGAGGGCGCGGCGCCCGTAGCCGTGCAGCGGTCGACCGTCGAGCTCGATGCGGCCGGCCTCGGGCTCGAGCACGCGGCTGAACAGACGCACGACGGTGCTCTTGCCGGCGCCGTTGGGGCCGACGAGCGCGACGACCTCGCCGGCGTTCAGCTCGAGATCGACGCCGTCGAGCACGGGCCGGCCGGGGACGAACGCGAACGCGAGCCCGTGGGCACGAAGGTTCACGTGCGCCTCCTCGTCGCGAGTGCCGTCATGCGACGCTCCCCTCGCGGGCTCGCGGCTGCCGCCGCAGCAGCCACAGGAAGAACGGACCGCCGACCAGCGCGGTGACCACGCCGATCGGCAGCTCCGCGGGCGCGATCACCGTGCGAGCCAGCAGGTCCGCGAGGACCAGGAACGACGCGCCCAGCACGGCCGCGAGCGGCGTCAGCGTGCGGTGATCGGGGCCGACGGCGAGCCGTGCGGCGTGCGGAACGATCAGGCCGACGAAGCCGATCACACCGGCGCTTGCGACCGCGGCGGCGGTGGCCAGCGTCGCCACCGTGATCAACCCGAATTTGACCGCGTCGACGGGCAGTCCGAGCTGCCGCGCCTGGTCGTCGCCGAACTGCAGCACGTTGAGCGCCCGCGCCGACCCGAGCGTCGCGATCGCGGCCACCACGACGATCGGCACGACGGTGGCGACGTGGCTCCAGCTGGCCAGGCTGAAGCTGCCCAGCAGCCAGGCGAGCACGCCGGTGGCGCGTTCGCGCGCCAGCAGCATGACGAAGGAGGTCGCCGCGGTGAACACCGATCCCAGCACCACGCCCGCGAGGATCAGCGACAACAGCGGGAGGCGTCCGTTGCGGCGCGCCAACAGGACCACCGCGCCCACCGTGGCCAGCGCCGCGCCGAAGGTCGCCGCCGGAACGCCCAGCCGCAGCAGCCACGGCGAGGTCGCCCCGAAGGCGATCACGAGCGCCGCGCCGAAGGAGCCGCCGCTCGCCACGCCCAGCAGGTACGGGTCGGCGAGCGGGTTGCGGAAGATGCCCTGGTACGCCACGCCGGCGAGGGCGAGGGCGGCGCCGCAGGTGGCCGCGAGGAGCGCGCGCGGCAGGCGGATGTTCCACACGATCACGTCCGCGCTCGAGCGCAGCTCGCCCTGCAGCCCGTGCCAGGTGGCGCGCAGCACGTCGGCCGGCGACAGCGGGACCGAGCCCACCGCCGTGGCGAAGACCAGCACCGCCGCCAGCAGCCCGGCCCCCGCCGCGATCGCCGACCAGCGGACCGAGCCCGCGGATGCAAGCGCCGCGACACCGGTCGCGCCGCCCGCAGCGCCGCCGGGAGCCGACGCACGCCCCTCCGGGGCGGGCCGGTCGGCTTCGTGGGCGGGCGGCGGGGACGCGGACACGGCGATCTAGAACGCGTCCGGGTGGACCAGGCGCGCGAGCAGCTCGACGGCATCCGCCACGCGCGGGCCCGGCCGGTTGAGGAGGTCGACCTGATCGGCGGTCAGCTCGATCACGCGACCGCTGACCAGCGCGTCGATGGTGTCCCAGCCGGGGCGCGCCCGCAGGCTCGCCTCGCTCTCGCCGTAGGGTGCGTCCGCGAGCACGATGACCTCGGGATCGGCGGCCACGACGAACTCGGGGTCGAGCTGCGGGAAGGCGCCGAGGTCGTCGGGCACGATGTTCGCGGCCCCGGCCGCAACGAGCAGCCCGTGCACGAAGGAGCCCGGCCCGACGCTGTAGGGCGTGGCGTCGAGCTCGTAGTAGACGCTCGGCCGCGGACGATCGGCGACGCGCTCGGCCACCGCCTCGATCCGCTCCGCGAGATCGCTCTGCAGCCGCTCCGCCGCCGCCTCGCGGTCGAGCAGGGTGCCGAGCCGGCCGATCAGGTCGAAGATCTCGTCGAGCGACTCCGCGGTGGTCGCGTAGACGGGCAGGTCCAGGCGCGCGAGGCTGGCGGGGAGCTCGGTCGACACGTCGACCAGCACGAGATCGGGCTCGAGCGCGACCAAGGCTTCGAGGTTGGGCGTGAACGCGCTGCCGAGGTCCGGAAGCTCTTCGACGTCGGACGGATGGTTCGAGAACGCGTCGACGCCCACGAGGCGGTCGCAGGCCCCGAGCGCGCAGACGAGTTCCGTGTGTCCGGGGATCATGCTGACGATGCGGACCGGCGCGGCCTCGAGCCGGACTTCGTGGCCGAGTTCGTCGCGCACCTCGATCGGGTACGAGGTCGCGAGGGCGATCGGCGCGGCGGATGCGATCGCGATCAGGACCGCGACGATCCACGCGGGGAGCGTCCGGCGGAGCGGTGCGGTCGTCCTTGGGTTTGGGGTCACAAAAGCCTCCTACGGGGCTCTTGCAAGGAAACGGTCCACCTCTGGGCACCGACGGAGATCCGTCGACTGCGAGGTGGACGTCGGAGTCGGAGGCGGGGGTGCGCGGGGCGGCGCTGTCGGGTCGTCCCGGGGGTTCGACCGTTCGGCGACCGATGCGCGACCGTGCGTCGCATCCGAAGCATGCCGTTCCTCGTCCTCGCAAGGGGGTGCCTCGGGCTCGCCCGGGCACGGCGCGCCGGGCCGCGGTTCGGCACCGGCGTTCGCGCGTGGTGGTCGGGCTTCCGCAGACACGGGTCGAAGCGACCGAGCGGCGGTTACCGTTGCGGGACAGCGCCGGACTCGCACCGGACTTCCCCACGCGGGAACGCATCACCTTACGCCGGTCGCTGCGATGCGTCAATCGCGGCCGGGCATCGCGCCCGCCCCTCGTCGGGGCGCGTGACCGGCCCGTCGGGCCGGGTTCCCCACGACGGTTCGGCGCCGGGTCGCGTGCTAGGTTTGCGCGCGATGACGAGCGATTCGGTCCCCGACTTCGAGCCCGGCGACGCCGCGGGCGGCGCCCGCACGGCAGCCCCCGCGGCGGACGACGCCGGGCTTCCGCCGACGGTCCGCGCGGCGCGTGCCCGGCGGCAGCGATCGCCCGGGGCTCGAACGGCGCCGCGGGTCGTGGGGCTCGACGAGCTCGCGACGCCCGCCGGCGTGCCGATCGAGGGCCTGGTGCCTCCGCCGCGGTTCGAGGACGCGACCCTGGCGAGCTACGATCCGCAGCACCCGACGCAAGCCGAAGCCGAGGCGCGCGTCGCGGACTTCGTCGACGCGGCGCTCGCGTCGCAGAGACCTTCGCAGGGCTGGCGGCGCTGGGTCCCCTTCGCCGACGGCAGCGCGGCTCCCGAGGGGCGCGGGCTGTACCTCGACGGCGGCTTCGGCGTGGGCAAGACGCACCTGCTCGCCGCCGCCTGGCACGCCGCCGCCGAGCGCCACGCCGAGGCCGATCTGCTGTACCTGAGCTTTCAGGAGCTCGTGCACCTGATCGGGGTGCTGGGCCGGCCGGCCGCGACCGAGCGCCTCGCCGGCAAGCGCCTGATCTGCATCGACGAGTTCGAACTCGACGATCCGGGGAACACCCTGATCGTGAAGACCTTCCTCGCGGCCGTGTTCGAGCGCGGCGGCGCCGTCGTGACGACGTCGAACACGCCCCCCGAGGCCCAGGGACGCGGCCGTTTCAACGCGAGCGACTTCGCGCGAGAGATCCAGTCGATCGCGAAGCGCTTCGAGATCCAGGAGGTCGGTGGGCCCGACTACCGGCACCGCGACCAGGTGGGGCGCCTGCTCGACGAAGACGAACTCGACGACGCCCTCCGGACCGAAGCGCAGCACGACCCACGCGGCCTCGTCGTGGCGACGACCTGGCCGGAGCTGCGCACCTTCCTCGGCGCCCACCACCCCAGCCGCATCCGTGGGACCCTCGAGCCGGTCGCCGCGCTCTACGTGCGCGGCATCGAGGCGATCCCCGACCAGAACGACGCGCTGCGCTTCGTGCACTTCGTCGATCGCGTCTACGACCTGCGGATCCGCTTTCGGGCCTCGGGCACGGTCGAGCTCGAGGATCTGTACCACCCGAGCTACCGCGAGGGCGCCTACGCGAAGAAGCACCATCGGTCGCTGTCGCGCCTGACCGAGATGCTGCAGGAAGGGCCGGCGGCCGGCTAGGTTCGGCGCTGCGCGCACCCACTGGGTCCGCTGCGGCGACGTCGGCACGCCGTCGGCTCGAGTCGGCGGGTCGCTGGGCGACCGCGGGGGGCTACCGCTCGAGCGCGGTCGCCGCTCCGTCGACCCGAAGGTGCGTGACGTCCCCGACCTGCACCGGACAGTCCGGGCCGGTCTGCACGACGAACGTCGTCGCACGCCCGGTCTCGGTCTCCTCCACCAGCGCGCAGCGGTAGGTGAGGTCGTGCCCCTTGAAGGCGCGGCTCGTCACCGTGACCGGAGCGCCCCGGTGCGGGTCGAAGCGCAGCGTCTCGGGGCGAATCGAGAGCAGAACGCCGCCTTCGGCGGGCTCGGCGAGCGGCACGATGCCCAGCGGCGTGTCGGCGGTGGCGCCGTCGGCCTGCCCGCGGATCAGGTTCGTCGTTCCCAGGAAGGAGGCGACGAAGGCGCTGCGCGGACGCAGGTAGGCATGCTCGGGCGCGCCCATCTGCT